>JBPYEM010000280.1:0-2013 GCA_051985205.1 Candidatus Limnocylindrales bacterium
CGGACGTCTGGCTCACCGACCCGAACGTCTGGTGGGACACCACGCTCGACCTGATCACGTTGGGTCTCGAGCGGATGCTCGAACGGGGCAGCCCCGCCGAGGACTCCGATCCCGTCACCCGCGCGGACGGCCCGTCTGATCGCCTCGCGCGATAATCGAATGGTGCTTGGCGAGGTTGGCCCGTCCACGATCTCAGCGGGCGTCCGTCCCGTCGACGGCGGTGCCCTGGATCCACTGGTCCAGCCGCAGTGCTCGCTCGCGGTCCACCTCGGCCGACGGGCGGGCGCAGTCGTCGGCAGGACGGCGGAGCTCGAGGCGATCCGGCGCGAGGTTCGTGACGCGACGACGCGCCTGACGGCCGTCTGTGTCGAGGGGGAGCCGGGGATCGGCAAGACGCGGCTGCTCCTGGCCGCGGCGGACTGCGCCCAGGAATTCTCGTTCACCGTGGTCGCGGTGACCGCAGACGAGGAGATCCGCGGCCCGTTCCTGCTGGCGCGGAGCCTCTTCGCGAGCTCGGGCGTCCGGGACGCAGGCCGCGGGACTCCAGCCGAGACCGCGGTGCAGCGGGTCGTCGATGCGATCTCGGGCCGGGACGAACCCGGGTTCGAGTCGCTCACCCCGGATGCGAAGCTGCTCCGGGCCTTCGACCTGGCCGGGATCGCGGTCGCGGCGCTCGCCGACGTCCGGCCCCTGGCGCTGCTCCTGGACGACATCCAGTGGGCGGACGACGACACGCTGCGGCTGCTTCGCTACGTCGTCCGGAGCGATGCCGATCGGCCGATCTTCCTCTTCCTGACGGTTCGACCGGAGGAATTCGCCCAGGTCACGGAGGCGGTGAACTTCATCGCGGACCTCGAGCGGATGGGCGTCGTCCGCCGGATCCGGGTCGGCCGGTTCAGCTCGGTCGAAACGTCCGAGCTGCTGCGCCAGGTCCTGGGCGGCACGATCGACGGACCGTCGGCCGCCGCGATCCATGCCCAGTCCGAAGGGGTCCCGTTCATCGTCGAAGAGCTGGCCCGCGTGCACCGCGAGGCTGGGACGCTCCAGCAGCTCGACGGCGAGTGGCGGCTCGGACGGAACGCGGCCCGGCTCGTCCCGACCGCCGTTCGAACGCTCATCACGCGCCGCGCTGCCCGCCTCCCCGCCCCGACACGAGCGGCCCTCGCGGATGCCGCGGTTCTCGGCCGAAGCTTCTCGTTGCGCGACCTGGCGGCGGTCCGGGCAGCGGTCGGAGGCGAGAACGGATCCAGCGCCGATGCTCCGGCGACGGACGGCGCCCACGGACCCAGCGCCGATCTCGTGGAGGACCTGCGGCCGGCAGTCGAGGCGGGCCTGCTCTTCCACCATCCCGAAGGTGAGCCGGCCGACTACACGTTCACCCACGACCAGGTCCGCCAATTCGCCCTGCAACAGCTGACCCAGTCCCGAGCGCGGCGGGTCCATGCCGCGGTCGTCGATCTGCTCCTCGAAGGCGGCGACCCGGCGCCGGCCGGCCTGCCGATGCTCGCCCAGCACGCGCTCGCCGCCGGCGACACGGAGCGGGCGGGCCGGTTCTCGATCCAGGCGGCGACGTCCGCGCTCGAGTCGAACGCGCCGGAGGAGGCACTCCGGCTGGTCGAGGCGGCCCTGCCGATCGTCGCCGCTCCTCGCGACCGGCGAGTGCTGCTCCTGACGCGCGACGAGGCGTACGCGGCCCTTCGCCGGGGATCCGATCGCCTCGACGGGCTCACGGAGCTCGCCTCGCTGGCGGAAGCGCTGCGGGATCCCGGCCTAGAGCTGGACGTCCAGCTTCGTCGCGTCGCCGCGCTACGGGCGATCGACGACCCGGAGTCCGCGGTGGAGCTGGCGCGCCGCGTGGCCGCCCGAGCCGCGGAGCGCGGCGACCGGGCGATGGAGCTGCGGGCGGACCTGGAGCTCGGCCAGGCGGCGCTGCGAAGCTCGCTCGGCGAGTCGTTCGCGGCGGCGTCGACGGAGGTCGACCGGCCGACCGCCGAGGCCGCGTTCGGCCGGGCG
>JBPYEM010000281.1:0-3491 GCA_051985205.1 Candidatus Limnocylindrales bacterium
CCGCGGACTCCGGCCGATCGGGCTGGGCGCCCGGGACACGCTCCGTCTCGAGGCGGGCATGCCGCTCTACGGGAACGAGCTCGACGCGTCGACGAACCCGTTCGAGGCCGGCCTGGGCCGGGTCGTCAAGCTGGACAAGCCGGGCGACTTCGTCGGTCGGTCGGCGCTCGAGCGGGTCGCCAGGGAGGGCGTGGCGCGGAAGCTCGTCGGGCTCGTCCTCCGCGGTCGAGGGATCGCCCGTCACGGCTATCCGATCCACGCGGGCGACCGGGCGACCGGCGTCGTCACGAGCGGCACGCAGTCGCCGTCGCTCGGCGAGGCGATCGCGATGGGCTACGTCGCGACGGCGGACGCGGAGCCGGGTACGATGATCGACGTCGAGATCCGCGGTCAGCGGGTCCCCGCCGAGGTCGTCGCCCTGCCGTTCTACCGCCGGGCGCGGTGACGGGGATCGTCGACGGCGCCTCGGTCCAGAACGCCCGTGACGGCGCCTGACCCTGCCCGCGAGGAGGAGAGCACAGCCGATGGTCCCCTCGGATCTCCGCTACACGAAGGACCACGAATGGGTCCGGGTAGATGGTGACGAGGCGACCGTGGGGATCACCTCGTATGCCGCGGACCAGCTCGGCGACATCGTCTTCGTCGAGCTGCCGGAGCACGGTCGGGATCTGACGCAGTTCGCCGCGTTCGGGGTCGTGGAGTCGGTCAAGGCCGTGAGCGATTTGTTCGCGCCACTGAGCGGCGAGGTGACGACGACGAACGAGGCGCTGAGCGGCCAGCCGGAGCTCGTCAACAGCGATCCGTACGGCGAGGGCTGGATGGTCCGTCTGAAGCTCACCCAGTCCCACGAGGTCGACGACCTGCTCGATGCCGCGGCCTACGACGCGCTGATCGCCGCCGGCTGATGCCATACGGTCCGCACACCGCGGGTGACCGCGAGCGGATGCTCGCGGCGCTGGGCATCGCCTCCGTCGACGAGCTGTTCGCCGACATCCCCGAGCCGCTCCGAGCGAGCCCGCTCGCGCTGCCCGAACCGGAGCCGGAGCTCGAGCTCGCGGCCCGGCTGCAGGGCCTGGCCGGACGGAATCGGACGGATCTGGCGTCCTTCCTCGGCGCCGGCGTCTATCGCCACTGGTCGCCGCCGGCGGTCGACCAGATCCTGCTCCGCGGCGAGTGGTACACGGCCTATACCCCGTACCAGCCGGAGATCAGCCAGGGCACCCTCCAGAGCATCTACGAGTACGAGTCGCTGATCGCGGAGCTCGTCGACCTCGACGTGGTCAGCGCCTCGCACTACGACGGCGCCGCGGCGACTGCCGAAGCCGCGCTGATGACGTGCCGAGCAACGCGTCGGGAGCGCGTCCTCGTCTCCAGGGCGGTCCATCCCCAGTACCGCCAGACGCTCGCGACCTACTTCGGCGGCGGCCTCGAGCTCGCCGACATCCCCCTGGTCGCCGAAGGACCGGCTGCCGGAACGACCGACCTCGCGGCCCTCGAGGCGATGCTCGCCGATGGCTCGCCGGTCGCCGGCGTGATCGCCGCGCAGCCCAACTTCCTCGGGCTCCTGGAGCCGATGGCAGACATCGCGACGCTTGCCCATGCCGCCGGCGCGCTGTTCGTCAGCGTGATCGAGCCCGTCTCGCTCGCAGTGCTCGAGCCGCCCGGCGCGTACGGGGCCGACATCGCCGCCGGCGAGGGCCAGCCGCTCGGGATCCCGCCCCAATATGGCGGGCCGTTCCTGGGGATCCTCGCGTCGACGGATGCGCTCGTTCGGCAGATCCCCGGGCGGCTCGTCGGGATGACCTCCGACGTTCGCGGTCAGCGAGCCTACGTGATGACGCTTCGCGCGCGCGAGCAGGACATCCGCCGCGACAAGGCCGCGAGCAACATCTGCACGAACCAGGCGCTGCTGGCGCTCGCGGCGAGCGTCTACCTCGCGACGATCGGTCCGCACGGGCTCCGTGACGTCGCGGCGCAGGGCGCGGCCCGCGCCGCGCGGCTCGAGGACGCCCTGGCGAGCGTCGGCGCAGCCCGGGTCCACGCGGCTCCGTACCTGAACGAGTTCGCCGTCCGCGTCCCCGATGCCCGGGCCGTCCACCGTCGGCTCCTCGACCGGGGGATCCTCGCCGGCCTCCTCCTCGATGACCTCTTCCCCGATGAGCCGGCCCTCGCGGACGGAGTCCTCGTCTGCGCAACCGAAGTGACGACGGACGACGAGATCCGCCGCTTCGCCGAGGCCCTCGAGGCCGAGCTTCCGTCGCCCGTCTCGGGCACGCAGCGCCTGGAGGCCGTTCGATGAGCGTCGTCGGCAATCCCCTCCAGCCGACGATCTTCGAGCGCTCGCGTCCCGGCCGCGGCGGCGACAAGATCCCGCATCCGCCGAAGGACGCCCTCGATCGGATCCCGGTCGCCGCTCGGCGGACCACGCCGCCGGCACTCCCGGAGCTCAACGAGCCGGAGGTCGTTCGTCACTACGTCAACCTGTCCCAGCTGAACTATGCGATCGACACGGGCTTCTATCCGCTCGGTTCGTGCACGATGAAGTTCAACCCGAAGCTGAACGAATGGGCGGCTCGTCTGCCCGGGTTCGCCGGGCTTCATCCGATGGCACCCGACGAGGTCGCCCAGGGCTCGCTGCAGCTGCTGTTCGAGCTGGAGGAGTGGCTCGCCGAGATCAGTGGGATGAAGGCCGTCACCCTTCAGCCCGCGGCCGGCGCCCAGGGCGAGCTGACCGGCATCCTGATGATCCGCGCCTATCACGCGAGCCGCGGCGAGACGGAGCGTGACGAGGTCCTCGTCCCGGACAGCTCGCACGGGACGAACCCCGCGACCGCGTCGATGGCGGGGTTCAAGACGATCACGATCCCGTCGGCTCCCGACGGTGGCGTCGACGTGGATGCGTTCCGCGCGGCGCTTGGCCCGCGGACGGCGGCCGTGATGATCACGAACCCATCGACCCTCGGGCTCTTCGAGAAGCGGATCGGCGAGCTGCTCGACGCCGTCCACGAGGCCGGCGCGCTGGCCTACATGGACGGCGCGAACCTGAACGCGATCCTCGGCCGGTTCAAGCCGGGCGAGGCCGGTTTCGACGTGATGCATTTCAACGTCCACAAGACCTTCTCGACGCCGCATGGTGGGGGCGGGCCGGGTGCCGGCCCGGTCGGCGTGGGCGAGAAGCTGGTTCCCTTCCTGCCGACCCCGCGGGTGTTCCGCGGCGCATCGGGCCGGTACCGCCTGGAACGCCCGGACGAGCGGCCGACCTCGATCGGCCGGCTTCGGAGCTTCGTCGGGAACACGGGTGTCCTGGTGCGCGCCTATGCCTACCTGCGCGCACACGGCGGGAGCGGCCTTCGCCAGGTCAGCGACGACGCGGTTCTCGCGGCGAACTACCTGCGGAAGCGGGTCGGCGAGGCGTACGACGTCCCGTTCGATCGCGCCTGCAAGCACGAGTTCGTGGCATCCGCCGCGACGATCAAGAAGGACACGGGCGT
>JBPYEM010000282.1:0-12784 GCA_051985205.1 Candidatus Limnocylindrales bacterium
CGTCCTGGCGGGTCCCATCGCCGGCGCGCTGACCGGCGGCCTTGCGAACCTGATCTGGACCTACATCCTGCCGGCTCCGTTCCACTCCGACTACGCGGCGCCGTTCTTCATCGTCGCCGTCGAGATCGGCCTCCTGGCCGGGATCTTCGGACGCCTGGGCTTCTTCCGGAGCCGGCCGAACGCGCCGACGGACCGGCTCGCGATCGGCGCCGCCGTCGTGATCGCCATCGTCCTCGTGATCGGCGTCTACGGCTTCATCCCGTTCTACAGCAACGGCCAGTTCACCTTCTTCGCGCCGACGGCCGCCGGCGGGACGGGCCCGGACACGATCTTCGTGATCCTCGGCTGGCTCGTCGCGCTCCTCCTCGTGGCCGCGCTCGTGGGGCTGCTCGCGCTGCTCTTCATCCGGCGGGACCTCGGCGCGGCGTTCGTGTTCGTCGCGGGACTCCTGTGCGGCATCGTGTCCGCGATCATCTCCGCGCCGATCTCGGCCATCGTCTTCAGCGGCGTGACGGGCTCCGGCACGGATCTCCTGGTCGCCGCGTTCCAGAAGGCCGGCGACGACCTCGGGACGGCCGTTCTGAAGCAGGGGCTCCTGTCCGATCCGATCGACAAGACGCTGACCTACTTCGTCGTCTTCGCGATCCTGGGCGCGCTGAGCCGCCGGTTCGTGGCCCGCTTCCCGCAGGGTGAGCAGGCCGTCGGACTGGCCGAGGCGTAGGAGCGCTCCATCGATCCCTCGACGCCGCGCGGTCGTCGCGTCGACCCCGTCGACACCACGACCGCCGCGGAGCTCTCGCCGGGCGACGCGTCGTTCCTCGCGTCACTCGTTCCGCCCACGCCGTCCGCGTATCACCGCCTCAACCCGCTGACCAAGGCCGTCGCCGCGACGGTCGAGTCGCTCGGGGCGTTCCTGATCGGCGGATATCTCGGCCCGCTCGTGATCCTCGCGATCGTGGTGGCGTCTGCGTCCGTTGCCAGCGTCGCGGGACGGCTGATCCGGATCTCGCTGCTGCTGACGCTCCCGATCGCGATCTCGGTCGTCCTCGTGAGCGTGTTCACGCGGGCGGGGACCCACGTCCTCTTCTCGATCGGCCCGTTCGATGCCACGAGCGAGGGCGTGGACTTCGCCGGCCAGACGCTCGTTCGCCTCCTCGCGATCTCGACGTCGATCGGTCTCTTCGGCCTGACGACGGAGCCGCGCAGCTTCGTGCTGGATTTGGAGCGACGGCGGCTGTCGCCGCGGTTCGCGTTCGTCGCGCTCGCGACGCTGGAGGCCGTGCCGGCGATGGTCGAGCGGGCGAACGTCATCGCCAGCGCCCAGCGTGCGCGCGGCCTCGACACGGAGGGCAGCGTCCGGGCCCGCGTCCGCGGTCTGCTGCCGCTCGTGGGGCCGGTGATCCTGTCCTCCCTGACGGAGGTCGAGGAGCGCAGCCTGGCCCTCGAGGTCCGCGCCTTCGGCAAGCCCGGCCGGCGGATGCTGCTCTGGCGGATGCCGGATTCGAGCGCGCAGCTGGTCGTCCGAGCCGTGCTCATGCTCGCCCTGGTCGCCGCCATCGTCGCCCGCCTCACCGGCAGCTTCCCACAGCTGCCCTGACCTGACCGATGCTCGAGCTGACCGGCGTCTCCTACCGCTACGCGGGCTACGCGAACGAGGTCCTCCACGACGTCGACCTGCGGCTGGACGACGGCGAGATCGTGGGTGTCGTGGGCCCGAACGAGGCCGGGAAGTCCACCCTGTGCCTGGTCGCGTCGGGTCTGGCGCCGGCGTCGATCGGCGGCACCCTCCGCGGATCGCTGACGATCGACGGCCACCCGACGACGGGCCTCGCGACGCACGACCTGGCCGAACGGGTCGTCGTCGGCTTCCAGAACCCCAACACCCAGCGGTCGGGGATCGCCGGGACGGTCTTCGAGGAGATCGCGCTCGGTCCGATGAACCTCGGGTTGCCGGTCGCCGAGACGGTCGAGCGGACGCGTGCGGCAATCGCCAGGCTGCGACTCGAGCCGATCATCCGCCGCGACCCGCAACGGCTCTCGGGTGGCCAGTCGCAGCTCGTCGGGATCGCATCGCTGCTCGCGATGCGGCCGCGTCACGTCATCCTCGACGAGCCGACCGCGCAGCTGGACCCGGCCGGGACGCAGCTGGTCGGGGAGGCGCTGCGCGCGCTGGCGGACGCCGGGACGTCGCTCCTGGTCGCCGAGCACAAGACGGACCTGCTCGATGGTCTCTGCACGCGGATCCTGGCGATGGACGCGGGCCGGATCGTCCTGGAAGGCCGGACCGGACCGTTGTTCGAGGACCCGCGGCTCCTGGAGCTCGGGGTGGAGCCGCCGTCGCGCGTCCGGCTTGCCCGTGCGATCGGCGACGACGCGCTGACGCCGCAGGTCGTCGCCGCGATGGCGGCGGCGGTCGCGTGACCGACGCCCCGGCGGAGGTCATCCGGACGGATGGCCTCGTCCACGTCTACGCCGGCGAGACGCGGGCGCTCGACGGCGTCGATCTCGCCGTGCGCCGCGGCGAGCGGCTCGCGATCGTCGGCCAGAACGGGAGCGGCAAGTCGACGCTCGTGCGCCACTTCAACGGCCTGCTCCGGCCGACCGACGGGCGCGTCCTCGTCGACGGCTCCGATGCGGCGGAACGGCGGGTGGCCCATCTGGCGGCCGTCGTCGGGCTCGCGTTCCAGGACCCGGACCGCCAGATCTTTGCCCGGACGGTGAAGTCCGAGGTGGCGTTCGGGCCGCGCAACCTGGGCCTGGCGGGGAAGACGCTGGACGAGGCGGTCGAGGCGGCCCTTGCCGCCACCGGCCTGGAGCGCGAGGCGGCCACGAACCCGTACGACCTCGGGTACTCGCGGCGGAAGCTGCTCGCGCTGGCCTCGATTCTGGCGATGGGGACGCCGGTCGTCGTCCTCGACGAGCCGACGACCGGCCAGGACGCCCGCGGCGTCGACCGCGTCCGCCGGATCGTCTCCGACCTCGCGGCGGCCGGCCGAACGGTGATCGCCATCAGCCACGACATGCGGTTCGTCGCCGAGACGTTCGAGCGCGTCGTCGTCATGCGAGAGGGCCGGATCGCCCTGGACGGCTCACCGGCCGATGCGTTCGCGGAATCGGCCTGGCCGATCCTCGCGTCGACCTATCTCGAGGCGCCCCTTCCCGCCCGCGTCGGGGCGAAGCTCGGCCTCGGCTCGACGCCGACGGATGCGTCCCTCGTCGCGGCCCTTGGGGTGACCCCCCGGGCGTGAACGACCGACCCGGGAGGCGGACCGGCGACGGTCGGACCAGGCGGGCGGCCCTCACCGATGCGCGCTTGATCCTGATGGAGGCCGTCGTCGTCGGCCTGACGGTGCTCGCCCTGGTCGGGATCGTGCCGCACTGGCTTGCCCTGATCGTCGCGCTCGCGGACGCCGTCCTGGGGGCGGTCCTCGTCGTTCCACTGCTGCGTCAGCGCGAGCGGCTCCGCCGGCTGGCGGACGCGGCCTCGGCGACGCCGGGCGTCGCTGTCTCCGACGCGGCCGTTCCGCCGCCGCTCGTGGCGCCCCTCGTCGAGGACCTGGAACGGCTCGGGTTCCATCTCCTTGGGGCGCTCGACACGACCCTTCCCGGACGCGACGCCTTCCGATCCTGGGTCCTTGCCGACGCCTCCGGGGAGACGTGGGCCGAGGTCGGCGGGACCAGCCGGGCACTGTGCGTCCTGTTGTCGCAGACGGCCGGCGGTCGGATCGTCGAAGTGGGCTGGCCGCGCGGAAGCGACATCGACGAGCCCGCTCTCCTCGCTGCCCGAGGCTCGGCGACGGTCGAGCTGACGCTGGCCGACCATCGAGCGCGCCTCGCTGCCGAGCGACAACGGGAGTCCGACCTGGGCATCGGCGTGGCGGACCGGACGTGGCCGGACGGGCGGCGGGTCCGGTCGTTCGACGACTACCTCGCCTGGGAGCCCGTCCAACGTGCGCGGACCGGTGGCATGCGCCTCCGGAACCTCGTCCGGACGCGCGTCGATCCGGCCATCCGCTGGGCGGAGGCGAGCGTCCTCGTCAGCGGGTCGTGCTGCGTCGTCCTGGTCGTCGCCTGGGCCTTGGCCGCGTCTGGCGCCTGAAGCGGACGCCGTCGCGCCTCAGTCGCGGGACCGCAGCGTGACGACGATCAGCAGGAAGGACGTCTCGAGGACGTCGACGCCGGCGATCACGAGGGCGACGACCAGCGGCAAGGGGTGGCCGACAGCCCAGCCGGACGCTGCCGCGAACGCCGCGACGGCGAGGAACACGAGGCGGACGCCCCGGATCATCCCGACGATGTCGCGCTGCCGCTCGCGGGCGGTCGGCGGCAGCGGACCGTCGATCGGCGGCTCGCCGGCGAGCCGCCCGAGGGCCGCGATCAACAGGACCACGCCGAGCGCGAACGAGCCGCCGACCAGCGCCGCCCGGATCAGCGGTGGCGGCGTCACGACCGAGGCGAGCGCGGTTGCGTCCCAGCCGAGCGCGGTTCCGGTCGCGATCGCCGCCGCGCCCGCGACGAGCCAGGCGAGCCGGGTCGGGTCCCCGTCGTCGCCGGATCCTCGTTCGCGGCCGGGACCGCGACCCGTCGGCCGCCGCTCCTCGGGCTCCGGCTGGTCGCTGCCCTCCGGTCGGCGGTGACCTGGCTCGAACTCGACGCTCATCGGCGAGGCTCCTCGGGCGCGGCGCGCTCGTCACGGTGGGCCACGATCCACAGGAATCGGGCGTCGAACCGGTCTTCAGGTTCCGTGAGGACGTCCGCGGACTCGATCGTGAAGCCGGCGTCGGCGACGAGGCGGCGGTTGACGCGGGCCGAGAAGTGGCTGAAGAACATCTCGACCCCCAGCCAGTCGGCTTCGACGGTCCCGGGGTCGTCCTCGACGCCGAACGAGGCGATGAACGCGCCGCCCGGCCGCAGCCAGCCGTGGAGCCGCGAGAGCAGCGGAGCCAGCTCGTCGCGAGGGATGTGCGTCAACGCGTAGAACGCGACGACGGCATCGAACGACTCCGGGTCGAAGGCGAGGGCCGTCATGTCCGCCTGGAGGAACGTCGCCCCGGGGATGCCGGCCCGGGCGAGAGCGAGCTGCGTCGCGCTGATGTCGACGCCGGTGACGTGCCGGCGCTTCGCCAGCGTCCGCGTCATCGGGATCCCCGCGCCGCAGCCGAGCTCGAGCACGTCCGCGCCGCGCGGGATCCGCTCATCCGCGAGCTCCAGGACCCGCAGCCGCGCGGTCGACGGCCGGAGCGCGCTCCACGCCAGATAGCGCTCCGCGACACGGTCGTAGCCGGCCGCGACGATCCGCTTCGGATCGTCCGTCGCGGCCACGGTGCTCACGCCGCCTCGCCCACGAGGATCTCGACCCGGTGGATCTCGCCGTCCAGGATCCGGAACGCGCCGAGCGCCGGCTCCTCATCGGCGAGCGACACCAGGACGTACAGCGCGTCCGGGTAGAACGCGAGGCCAACGTCCGTGGGGCTGGGGTAGGCGGGAGAGCGGACATGGCTGTGGACGATCGCCCAGAACGTCTCGTCGGCGTCGTCCGTGGCGATCGTCAGCCGGAGCAGGTCGTCCGGGTCGATCTCGTAGCGGTAGGGCGAGGCAGCCTTGTTGCGGACCGCCTCGAAGCGGAGCGCCCGTCCGCCATCCGCCGCGGGCCGATCGCCGATCACGAGGCCGCACGCCTCGTTCGGATCCTCGGCGCGCGCATGCTCGACGATCGCCTCGACGAGGGCGGGCTCGAGGTGGACCGAAGCCGGTCCGGGGTGGGCTGCCACAGGCCTATTCTCCGGCGTCCAGCTCCGTGGCGAGGAGGTCCATCAACAGGCCGTCGTGCCACGACCCGTCGAGATCGCCCTCGTACTGCCGCATGATCCCGACCGGTCGGAAGCCGGCCTTCGCGTAGGCCGCGATCGCCCGCTCGTTGTCCGCGGCCGGGTCGATCGTGAGGCGGTGGTGGCCGCGCTCGCGGATCAGCCATGTCGCGACCGTCCGGACAGCATCCGATCCGAGGCCGCGACCCTGCGCGCCCTCGACGAGCACGATGTCGATCCCGGCGTGGCGGTAACGCGGCTCCGGCTCCTCGTGGGCCTGGATCAGCCCGACGACCGCGCCCTCGCTCTCGATCGCCCACACCGCGACGTCATCTGCCTGCGCCGCCAGCTCCGCGGCGTCCTTGTCGACGTCGGCCGCCTGCCAGCGAGCGTGGACGGTCGGGTCGCGGAGGATCGCGGCGAACGTCGCCGCGTCCGACGGCGCCGCCGGCCGGAGGTGAACGCGTCGGCCGTCGAGCAGAACCGCCTTCATCGGGCCGGCCGCGGCGGGTGGCCGCTCACCACCAGCTGACGCCGCCCTCCAGGTCCTCCGTCATCTCGGCGAGGTCTCGCGAGAACGTGCCCGCGCTGAGGTACTTCCAGCCGCCGTCCGGGAGCAGCGCGACGATCGTGCCGGTTCGCATCCGCTCCGCCTCTCTGGCGGCTGCCACGAGCACGGCGCCGCACGACGGGCCACCGAAGATCCCCTCGCGGTCCACGAGGTCCCGGAGCGCGAGGATGGCGTCGGCGTTCGAGACGAGGTACTTCTGATCGAGCATCGACGGGTCGAGGATCTCCGGGATGAAGCCCTCGTCGAGCGAGCGGAGGCCCTGGACGTTCTCGCCCGGCAACGGCTCCGCGGCCACGATCCGGACGCCGGGCTTCTCGCGGCGGAGATAGCGGCCGACGCCCATCAGCGTCCCGCTCGTCCCGAGGCCGGCCACGAAGACGTCGATCTCGGGGCAGTCGGCGAGGATCTCCGGGCCGGTCGTCTCCTCGTGCGCCCGGGGGTTGGCGTCGTTGCCGTACTGGTACGGCATGACGAAGCGGGGATCCTTCGCCACGAGGTGCTTGGCGAGGGCGATCGCGCCGTTCGAGCCCAGGTGGCCCGGTGAGTCGATCACCTCCGCCCCGAACAGCGCCGCCATCTGGCGTCGCTCGTTCGTCACGTTGTCCGGCATGACCAGGGCGACGCGGTAGCCCTTCCGGCGGCCGATCATCGCCAGCGCGATTCCGGTGTTCCCGGAGGTCGGCTCGAGGATGATCGAGTCCGGCTTCAGGAGGCCCCGGGACTCCAGGTCCTCGACGAGATACTTGGCGACGCGGTCCTTGACGGAGCCCGTCGGGTTCTCCATCTCCAGCTTCGCGAAGATCCGGACCGCCGGGTTCGGCGACATCCGGGGGATCTCCACCAGCGGCGTGTGGCCGATCGCATCGAGGATGTCGTCGTACCGCCCACCGTGAGGCGCGCCGACCTCGTGGGCGTGGGCGTGGGCGTGGTCGGCCGCGTCGAGCTCCGTCACCGGAACGATCCGCGGCCGGGGCAGGGCCACGGCGCGGCTACCGGCCGGCGCCGCCGGCCATGGCCGGCAGGAGCCGGACCTCGTCGCGGTCCGCGACGGCCGTCCCGAGGCCGTCCAGGTAGCGGACGTCCTGGCCGTTCACGTAGACGTTGACGAAGCGGTTCAGCGCGCCCTCGTCCGTCAGCAGCTGGGCCCGCAGCGACGGGTACTGCGCGGTCAGCGCATCGACGATCTCCGCCACGGTGGCACCGCCGACCTGGACCTCCTTGTTGCCACCGACCTGGGGCCGGAGAACGGTGGGGATCTTGACGACGCTCACGCCCCACCGCCCAGGACGAACGGCTGGCTCGCGGCCGTCGTGCCGGCTGCGCCGGCGAAGACCGGCACCGGCAGCGGCCGGCCCTCCGCACGGGCAGCGACGGCTTCGGTCGAGCACACCGGGCAGTTCGGGTCGCGTCGCAGCTTGAGCTCCGTGAACGACGAGTCCAGGGCGTCGAAGAGCAGGAGCCGGCCGGCCAGCGTGTCGCCGATCCCCAGGAGGACCTTCAGCGCCTCGTTGGCCTGGAGCATCCCCATGATCCCGGGCACGACGCCGAGGACGCCCGCGACCGAGCAGCCGGGCGCGAGCTCCGGCGGCGGCGGCGTGGGATAGAGGCAGCGGTAGCACGGGCCCTCGAACGGGACGAAGGTCGTCAGCTGGCCCTCGAAGCGGAAGACGCTCGCGTGGACGACCGGGATGTTCTTCGCGACCGCGGCGTCGTTCAGGAGGTAGCGGGTCTCGAACGTGTCGGTCCCGTCGATGATCACGTCGTAGCCGTTGATGATCCGGTCGACGTTGTCCGCGAGGAGCATCTCCTCGTACGTGACGACGTTCACGTCCGGGTTCAGGGCCGTGATCGTCTTCCTCGCCGACTCGACCTTGCGCTCGCCGACCCGGTCGTTCGTGTGGAGGATCTGGCGCTGGAGATTCGAGAGGTCGACGACGTCGAAGTCGACGATCCCGATCGTGCCGACGCCCGCCGCGGCGAGGTACAGCGCCGCCGGCGAGCCCAGGCCGCCCGCACCGATGAAGAGCGCCTTGCTCGCGAGCAGCTTCGCCTGGCCTTCGGACCCGACCTCCGGGATCAGCAGGTGGCGGCTGTAGCGCTGCTTCTGCTCCTGGCTGAGGTTGACCGGCTTGTCCCACGGCAGTCCGGCCGACTTCCAGGCCTGGAACCCGCCCGACATGGAGGCGACGTTCGTGTAGCCGAGCTGCTCGAGCGTCTGAGCGGCGAACAGGCTCCGGACGCCGCCGGCGCAGTACAGGACGACCGGCGCGTCACGGTCCGGGACCGCCCCCTCGATCTGCTGCTCGACGTAGCTCTTGCTGATGTGGACCGCGCCCGGCAGGTGGCCCTGCTCCCACTCGGAGTCCTCGCGGACGTCGATCACGGCCGCGGCGCCGGGCGCCAGGGCATCGACGTCCGCCGGGGTGACCTCGCGGATCTGGGCGCGCGCCTCGCGAAGGAGGTCGGCGTAGGTTCTCGGCATGGCTGGTGGATGACTCCGATGTCGACGGGCTGCCGGCTGGGCGCGGCAGGGCGGGGTGAACGGTGAGGTCGGCGAGCCGGCAGGACCGGCTAGCGACAGAGGCAGCGGCGCTCTTGAATCGTCATGCCGGCTGCGCCCCGACCGTTGGGGCTGCGGCTGGGTCCGCCTCCGCGAGGGCTTTCTGGAGGGTCTCGTGGCTGAGCATCGCGCACTTCAGCCGGGCCGGGCTGATCTCGATACCGAGGAGGTCGAGCAGGTCGTCCGCCCGGAACGCCTCGACGTCGGCGAGTGGCTTGCCCTTGATCTCGTCCGTCAGCAGCGACGCGGACGCCTGGCTGATCGCACAGCCGCGGCCGGTGAACCCGACGCGATCCACGACCCCGTTCGTCACGCCGAGCTGGAGCGTGATCCGATCACCGCACAACGGGTTGCTGCCCTCGATGCTGGCCGTGGGCGCGTCGATCACCCCGAAGTTGTGGGGCCGCCGATAGTGCGCGAGGATGTAGTCGCGGTAGAGGTCGTCCATGGGGCCTGCGAAGTCTAGAGGAGGGTTCCGATCGCGCCGGCGACGATCGTCGCGAGGGCGATGATGAGCGCGCCGAGACCGAAGATCCGCAGGCAACCGCTGTCCACGTCGTCCTCAATCCCGATGAATTTGGTCGGGATTGATCGTAGGCCGAGCGACCGCGAGCGTCAATCGCGCCGGGGGGTAGTAGATGGGGTGGTCCGAAGTTGCCGGCTCGAGCCCTAGTTGTCTGCCGCCGTCACGGCCGGCCCCCAGCGAGCAGATTGCGCTCGCTCGCACCGTACGCCACGCTTGCCGCGTGGAGCCATCCGAGGAGATCCGTCGCGTCATCGAACGGTGGACGAGGGCCATCGCGGATGGCGACGCCGACTCGGTCCTCGGCCGCCTGTCGAACGAGGGCGGGACGTTGGTCATCGGGACCGACCCAGCCGAGTGGTGGCGCGGCGCGGAGGCGCACGCGGTCTGGTCGCGACAAATCCAGGAGATCGGACAGTTCCCGATCGTCATAACGGACGTGGACGCCTGGGAGGAGGGAAGCGTCGGCTGGGCGGGCGTCAAGGAGGTCGTCAGCCTCGGGACGCGGACAGTCGAGTCCCGGGCCACCTACGTGCTGCATCTCGAGCGCGGCGAATGGAAGGTCGTCCAGGTCCACTGGTCGTTCCCGCGCGCCAACGTCGACGAGCTGGGACGCACGGTCACGGTCACCATCGACGAGCTGGAGCAGACGATCCAGCGCGAACAGCCTGATGTCTCCGCGTCGCGTGCCGTCGACGGCACCGTAACGATCGTGTTCACGGACATCGTGGACTCCACGCCGACGCTCGCCCGTCTCGGTGACGCCGCCTGGCTCGACGTCATCAGGCGCCACAACGCCGTCATCCGGGAGGCTGCGTCAGCACACGGCGGCACGGTCGTGGAGACACAGGGTGACGGATCGATGCTCGCCTTCCCGAGCGCTCGACGAGCCGTCGCGTGTGCCGCGGCGATCCAGCAGGAGATCGCGCGGGTCTTCGCCGATAACGCGCCGCCGATCCGCGTGCGCATCGGCATCCACACGGGCGATGCGCTCCGCGACGCGGAGCACTTCTTCGGCACAACCGTGCATTACGCCGCCAGGGTCGCGAGCCAGGCGGTTGGTGGAGAGGTAGTGGTCTCCGAGGCGGTCCATCAGCTCGTGGGCGCCTCGGACGGGTACACCTTCCTAGGCGGCCGGGAGGTCGAGCTCAAGGGGATCGCCGGGACCCATCGGCTGTACTCGCTGTCGCTGGCCTGAACACCATTCCACCCGGGGACGTTTGACGGGCGAAGTTGCCGGTCCCCGTGGCTGCCTCCCATGGCGGGTGTCACAGAGTCGGCACGACTCCGACCTACCGTCATCCCGAATGAGACGAGGCGATCCGGAACGGATCCGCTCTCGAGGCAACGCTCGAGGGCGAAGGCCTCGCACACGACTCCTACGACTGGCATGTGGCACTCGAAGGACGGGCCTTCGGTGGGCCACGGCCGAGGGAGCGCTGACAGAGTTCCTTACGTGGCCGGTCGCCCCCTCGTTGCCCGCCGCATCTCGCGGTCCCACCTCGCCCGCAGGGTCTTCTGTCGTTCGGCCCGACCAACGAGCTCCTTCACATGCGCCTCGGCGCGCGCCTCGTCGACCACCCACCGGAACGTGTTCACGAGCCGCGGCGCGACAACGAGGCTCGGGCTCGCCGCGCCCGTCAGCGGCACCCGCATCGGGATGCGGGAACTTGGCGGGTGGGCAAGCCGGATGCATCTCGGTTGCTGGGCGCGATGCGGATCCGTCCGAGATCAGCGGCAACTCGTCCGGTTCGACACTGCCCGGCGCCGGCGATCGACGGCGACGCCGGCGAGCCGCGTCAAACCCTCGCCTCAGCGTTCGACGATCACGACCTCGAAGCTGGTCGCCGTGGGCGGGAACCCCGTGTCGTACTTGGCGTTGATGACCGCTAACCGGTTCCCCTGACGGGCGACCGCCGTCGGTACCTCGAACAGCGGGCTGGTGATGATCCTTCGAACGGTTGCCGACGAAAGGTCCGAGCTCAGGCGCAGTTCCGTGACTTGATTCAGGAAGGTCTGGACCGCCCACACTCGACCCGCCTCGAAGAGAATGCCGTCCACGTTCGGAAGGTCGGCGCCAGCGATCGCCGCAGAGGCTCCTGTCTCCGGATTGATCCTGTACAGCGTTCCGTCGGCGCTGTGCGACACGATCAAGGTCTTGCCGTTCGGGGAGGCAGCGATGCCGTTCATGCCGGGCGGGGGAAAGGCGCCGGGGAGGTGCGCGGCTGGGCCGGTGACGACCAACGTCGACGGCGTACCGATCGCCCCGTGGGCAGCGATCGGCACCCGATAGAGGCGCGGCTGCACCGAGTCGGTGAACCATGCGGCGCCGTCTGCCAGCACGACGTCGTTGATGAGCGTGCCGAGGGCCGGATTGGCCAGCTGGAGAACGGCGACGTCCGCGCCAGTCCGCGCATCGTACACATAGGCCTGACCCGTGAAACCGCCAGCCACGAAGAGCAGGTTGTGACGGACGTCGACCTTCATGCCGAACGCCATCCGGCCGCCTGGTGCCGCCTTGAACAGGGAGGCGGAGCCTGACCGGAGGTCGCCCCGATAGATGTTGCCGCGGATCAGGTCGCCGGCGAAGAAGCTCGATCCGATAAAGGTGGCGATGCCCTCGGCAGCGGTCGCTCCCGACAGGGTGACGACCCCGGGAAATGACCGCGCCGCTGCATTTCCGGCGAACGCGGCGCTGATGACGAGGGCGGCCACGGAGAACGCACTGATCAGCCGCCGCATGGAAACTCTCCAGACATCGTTCGTCTCGCTGCCGTCCGTGACTCCCGGACTGGCACTCGAGCCCGACGTTAGGCAGCCGGCGGCCGGTCACGCATCCGCAGCAGTACGTAGCGCGGTACGTAAACCCTCGACTACGAACGCTCCGCGGTGATTGCAGCTTTCGTCGCCCAGGCTGCGACCTGGGTCCGAGAATGGAGGTCGAGCTTGGTCAGGATGTTGCGGACGTGCGTCTCGACGGTGCGCTCCGACAGGAACATGAGCGTCGCGATCTCGCGGTTCGATTCGCCCGCTGCAACGTGCGCGACGACCTCCAGTTCGCGACGCGAGAGGTGGCTCGGCAAGCGATCGAGAGACGCTCGCAGCTCCTTCGCTCGAACGAGCAGCCCATGCATGCCGAGCCGCCCCGCGTCCGCAGCGGCCATCGCAGCCAGCCTTGCCGCACGCTCTCGGTCACCCGCCGCTCCTCGTTTGCCGAGTGCGTCGGCGAGGGCCGCCCGTGTTCGAACGACGGACGGGCCAAGATCTCCCCGCACGGCGAGATCGGCTGCGGCTTGGAGACGCTCGATCGCAGAATCGAGGCG
>JBPYEM010000283.1:0-8577 GCA_051985205.1 Candidatus Limnocylindrales bacterium
ACCTCGTCAGCCGGCTCCACGCGCTGAACGGCCGATGGGACGGCGTCACGGTGAACGTCGGCGTGATCCAGGGCGGGACGCGGCCGAACGTCGTGGGGGAGCGCTGCTCCCTGGAGGTCGACCTGCGGGCCGTGCGCCGCGCCGATCTCGAGAAGGCCGAGGCCGAGATCCGCGCGATGCTCGGGTCGCTCGTCGTGCCGGAGACGACTGCCACTCTCGACGAGATGGCCCGGTGGTGGCCGATGGAGAAGCTCGAACGGTCCGGCCGGCTCGTCGAGCACGCGGCGGCTCTCGCCGCTCGTCTCGGGTTCGCGGCGAACGACGCGGCGACCGGTGGCGCCTCCGACGCGAACACGACCGCGGGGATGGGGGTCGCCTCGATCGACGGGCTCGGACCGGTGGGCGGTCTCGACCATTCGCCGTCCGAATACCTCGAGGTGTCGTCCATCGTCCCGCGGACGACGCTGCTCGCGGCGCTGATCCTCGCGATCGGTCGCGATCCGGTCGTGGCCGGCTGGCGCGCGGCGGGGTGACCGGACGGCGGCTCGTCTCCTCTGGCGGTCCGTATGAGGCTCGCTACGGCTACAGCCGAGCGGTCGCCGTCGGCGACAGCTGCTGGGTGGCAGGAACGACGGACGCGGGACCCGACGGCGCCAGCACGCACCCGGACGACGTCACGGCGCAGACGCGCGCGGCCTTCGCGATTGCCCTCGCGGCGCTCGGCGAGGCCGGCTTCGCGGCCGACGACGTGGTCCGAACGCGGATGTACGTCGTCCGCGAGAGCGATTCAGCGGCGGTCGCGACGGTCAACGGCGAAGTCTTCGGCGCGATCCGTCCCGCGTCGACGGTCGTCCGCGTCGCCGGATTGATCCATCCCTCGCTGCTCGTCGAAGTCGAGCTCGAGGCGCGGCGGGAGTAGACCGGTCGCGCCGCGCCGTGCCGTCGCGGGTCAGGCGGCGGCGCCGCCCGTCGCCGCTGCCCCGACCGGACCGCGGCCGAAGACGACGGCAATCGCGGCCTTCGTCTCGTAACCGCTCGCCTCGCTGAAGACCTGTCCCGCGTGGCGGAGGGGCAGGACGGCCATCGTGACGATCCATTCGCCGCGATTCGCGCGCTCGGCGGCGTCGGTCGCGACCGCACCGAAGATCTGCGCGGGGTCCAGCTCGTTGCCCGTGTCCTGCGGTCGGTACACGACGAGCACCTGGTCCGGCCCGGCCGGCAGCTCCACGATCTCCACGACGTCCCTCCTGGTCGATTGCCGCTCAGCGGCGTCGACCGACTCTAGCGCCGGCCCGTCTACGGCAGCCCCATCGCCCGCCCGGCGAGGGCGATTGCCACGGCGGCCACCAGACCCGGGAGGAGGCTCTTTCGCCAGACCACGACGCCGAGACAGGCGGCGACCGCGAGCCACGCGACCGTGACCACGATGGCCGGCCGCCCGTCGGCATCGGTTGCGATCGCCGTGTTGACGGCAGCAAGCGCGGCCAGAACGGCCGGTCCGACGAGCTGGAGGTAGCGGAGGATCGGCCTCGGCAGGCGCTCGATCCGCGGATTGAGCAGGCCGATCGCCCGCGACGGATAGGTCACGAGCCACATCAGGACCGCGAGCGACACGAGTGCCGTGCTCACGAGGGCGGCCCCGCGACCAGCGGCGGATCCGGGACGGTGGCGTCGATCTGGTCGCGCTCGGGGACGAGCAGGCCGACGAACGGCCCGACGATCCCGCCGGCGATGACCCCGACGGTGGGGCTGACCGCGAGGGACGCCGCGATCGCGATCAGGGCGCCCGCGATGGCCGCGGCGAGCTCACGCCGGCCGCTGATCAGCCCGACGGCGAGGCCGCCCATCGCCGCAGGGAAGATGACGTCGATGCCGATCGCCCGGGGGTCGACGATCGCGGCTCCGAGCGTCACGCCGGCGATGGTTGCCAGGTTCCACGGGATCGCCGTGGCGACGATCGCCGGGTACCAGTAGCCGATCGGGTCGAAGCGTCCGAGGCGGCGGAAATGGGCGATCGACAGCGCGAACGACTCGTCCGTGAGCACGTGAGCGGCGAGGGCCCGTTCCGCGAACGACCGGCCGCGGAACCACGGGGCGAGGGCGGCCGAGTACAGGACGTGGCGGGCGTTGAGCAGGAACGTCAGGAGGCCGATGACGGGCCAGGCGACGCCCGCCGCGACGTAGCCGACCGCCGCGAACTGGGCCGCACCACCGAAGGCGATCAGGCTCATCGCGATCGCCTCGAGCGGGGAGAAGTCCGCCCGGGTCCGGGCCGTGAGGCCGAAGACGAAGCCGAACCCGGCGGCGCTGACGACGATCCCGAGCCCGTCGAGGATGAGCCGCCGGCGGGCGGGCCCGAGGGCCTCCGGCTGGCCGGCCGCGATCAGCGGAGGAAGGTCTTGCCGCAGGTCCCGTCGCAGACGACGTAGAGCGCGTGCTTGTCGAGCGCGTAGCCCGCGACGTGGAGGAGACCGGGGCAGTCCGGCGTCGGGCATTTCCAGACCCACCAGCGCTCGTTGACGTCGACCGGCGTCGTCTCGGCCTTCAGCGTGTCGCTCAATCCCTCGCGCGCGGCGACCAGCTCCGCGATCGTGCCCGCTCGGTCGGCCTCGGTCTCACTCGTGTACGGGTAGTTCTGACCGACGTTCGAGGTCACGCGGCGACTCCGGGCTGACGGGGGAAAAGGGAGACCGGTGGCGGCGTCGTGTGAGCGCAGCCCGCCACCGGCTCCCGGCAGGGTACTACCAAGGTCAATGGCTGTCGCGCAGGAGTCGACGCTGGTACGGTCGTGCGCCTCGCTCTCGCCTGGGCCAGCCGCGACGTGCCTACCAGACCGCCGGCAGCCCCGCGCTCCGCGGATCGGTTGCGGCGGCTAGCGACCCGTCCGGGGCGGCCGGGCCACCGTCGACGAGCTCGATCGCGTGGGCATGCCCGAGCACGCCGTTGAACGGAATGGTCCGCGTCAGCGGATGGCCGAGCGCCTCGAGCGCGTCGAGGACCGCCGCCGGGAAGCGCCGCTCCGCCCGGACGTTGACCGGCGGCGCGAAGTGGTCCTCGCCATCGACGAACCAGCGCGGCGCGCCGACCGCCGTCGCGACGTCGACGCCGCCGTCCACCAGCGCCGAGACGACCTGGGCATGGATCTGCGGCTGCGCGTCGCCGCCCATCGACCCGGTCACGATCCATGGCCGCGTCTCGCCGTCCCGGAACAGCATCCCGGGGAGCAGCGTGTGCAGGGTCCGCTTGCCCGGGGCAAGCACGTTCGGGTGGTCGGGGTCGAGGCTGAAATACGCCCCGCGGTTCTGGTAATGGATCCCGGTCGCGGGGTCGACCACGCCGGAGCCGAAGCCCATGTAGTTCGACTCGATCAGGCTCACGGCGTTGCCGTCGCCATCCACGGTCGCGAGATAGATCGTCCCGCCGCCGCGAGGCACCGCGGATGCCGGCGGTCGGGAGGCGTTGGCAGGGTCGATGAGCCCCGCAAGCTCCGCGGCGTGCGCCTTCGAGATCAGCTCGGCGACGGGGATCTCGACGAACTCCGGGTCGGTCAGGTGGAAGTCGCGGTCCGCCATCGCGAGCTTCGCCGCCTCGATCCCCAGGTGGATCCAACGTCCGTCCGAGACACCCGTCGGACCGAACGCCGGCGCCGCCGGTGGCTCGAACTGCTCCAGGATGTTGATGAGCTCGAGCGCGACGATCCCGGAGCTGTTCGGTGGATGGGTGGTGACCCGGACGCCGCGATAGGTCGTCGAGATCGGGTCGGTCCAGGTCGACGTGTGGGTCGTGAGATCCGATGTCGCGATCGGACAGCCGACCATCGCCAACCCGGCGGCCTGGCGCTCGCCGATCTCGCCGTCGTAGAAGTCGTCGAACCCGACAGTCGCCAGCCGCTCCAGCGTCGCGGCGAGGGCCGGCAGGCGGACGCGTTCGCCCGGCCGCCAGGGCCGGCCTGCCGATCGGTACACCTGCTCGAACCCGGATCGTGGCCCGAGCGCGTCCACGACGGCGGGCAACGTCCGTTCCACCGCGGCGATGAACCCCTCGTCGGCCGGAAAGCCGTCGCGGGCGAGCTCGATCGCGGGCGCCAGCACGGTCTCGCGCGGGAGCCGGCCGAAGCGCCGATGGGCATCGGACCAGGACCGCACGGCGCCCGGGACCGTGATCGTCAGCGGGCCTCGGTACGGGAGGGTGTCGTGGCCCTCCGCGCGGATCCGGCCAGGATCCGCCGCCGCCGGGGCGCGCCCCGAGCCGTTGAGCGCGACCTGCTGCGCCCCGGCCTCATCCCAGAGGAGCCAGAACGCGTCGCCACCGATCCCGCACGCCGACGGCACGACGACGCCCAGAACGGCGTTCGTCGCGATCGCGGCGTCGACCGCGTGGCCGCCGGCTCGCAGGATCGCGAGCCCCGCCGACGTCGCCAGGTGATGCGGCGCCACGACCGCGCCGCGCGCCCCCCGGGCGAGCGGCATCGGGACGAGGGGACGGTCGGGCATCGCCGCGATTGTAGGTGTCGGCCCGGTAGGCTTCCCTCGTGCGATCGCTCTACGCCGTCTTCGTCGGGACGTTCACGCTCCGATTCAGCACCGGGCTGACGGGCGGTCTGCTCCTCTTCTACCTCGCCCGCTTCCACGAGTACGGCGCGCCGCGGGTCGACGAGACGACGCTGGCGATCATGACCGCGACGTTCTACGCCGCCGAGCTCGTGCTCGCGACCCCGTTCGGGCTGCTGTCGGATCGGATCGGTCATCACCGGGTGATGCAGATCGGGCCGTTGTTCGGGATCGTCGCGGCCGTCCTCACCTGGGCGACCACCAACCTCGTCGTCGTCGGCGGGACCCGCCTCCTCGAGGGCGCCTCCACGGCCGCCTCGGTCCCGTCGATCCTCGGGTTCATCGCGATGGTGACGGCCGGTGACGAGCTCCTCCGCGGCCGGGCTTCGGCGCGGTTCGAGGGCGCGACCCTGGCCGGCATCGGCGCCGGCGCCGTCGCGGCCGGGCTGCTGTACGACGGCATCCCCCACGTCTGGCACGGGCTCCATCGGGACGCGTTCCTCGTCAACGCGGGCCTGTACGTGGTGTCCCTCCTGATCTACCGGTTCGGCGTCCAGATGCCACCGGAGGAGAAGACGGCCGTTGCCGGCGAGCACACCGGCTGGCGACGGTACGTGACGATCCTGACGAGCTCGCATGTCTGGTTGCTTGCGCCGGTCTGGATCGCGATCAACGCGGCGCTCGGCCTGTGGGCGTCCCAGTCGCTGTTCCAGCTCATCCGCGAGCCCGACGCCCGGTTCGCCAACCAGCACCTCATGGGCGGGTTCGTGGGCTCGCAGATCGCGCTGGGGCTTGGCGCCGCCCTGATCGTGTTCTTCGCCGGGCTGGCGTTCTGGGGCGAGCGGTTCAAGCGCTATCGGCGAACGACGATCATCGCCTACGGGATCCTGGGCGGGGCGATCGCGGTCATCGGAGCGGGGATCGTCAACCACGGCGCGCACCTCCCTGTCGTCGCGCTCGCGGCCGGGATCCTCGCGGCGTTCGGGCTCTTCGTCCTCGCCGGTGCGACGCCGGCGGCGCTCGGCCTGCTCGCGGACATGAGCGAGGCCTATCCGGCCGACCGGGGCGCCGTCATGGGGCTGTACTCCGTCTTCCTCGCGATCGGCCAGATCGTCGGCAGCTTCATCGGCGCCCAGGCAGCCCGGGCCGCAGGGATCGACGGGATCCTGGGCGCAACCCTCGTCCTCCTGATCGTGGCGTTGATCCCGCTCGGGCGGCTCCGGCCGTTCGAGCACGTCGTCGGCACCGCCGCGCCGCCACCGCCGAACGGAGCGCGCTCACCGGGCTGAGCGGAAAACCTCGGAACGGGCCCCGTATCATCGGCCGCAGGTCCGCCAACCGGAGGGAGCCCGTGGCCCGAATCGCCTTCGTCACCGACTCGGCGTCCGACCTCGACCCCGCGATCGCCCAGGCCCACGGCGTCCGGATCGTGCCGCTTGCGGTCAGCTTCGGCGGGGAGACGTTCCGCTCCGGCGTGGACCTCACGACGGCCGAGTTCTGGCAGCGGATGACGGCCCCCAACGCGCCGTGGCCGAAGACCGCCGCCGCGAGCCCGGGCGACTTCAAGGCGATCTACGACGGCGTCCTCGCCGAGGGCGCCGAGGCGATCGTCTCGGTCCACGTCTCGGGCAGCCTGTCGGGTGCGATCAAGAGCGCCGAGATCGCCCGGGGCATGCTGCCCGACCGGGAGATCCACATCGTCGATTCGCAGGGGGCGTCGATGGCCGAGGCGATCCTCTGCTTCCTCGGGCAGGACCTCGCGGCTGCCGGCTCCTCCGCAGCGGAGATCGCCACGACGCTCACGGAGCGGGCGAACGACCTGCGGATGGTCGTCTCGCTCGAGACGCTGGAGTACCTGAAGCGCGGTGGCCGGATCAGCGGCGCGCAGGCGGCGATCGGGACGCTGCTGTCGATGAAGCCGATCATCTTCGTCGAGCACGGGCTCGTGGAGGCCGCCGAGCGACCGCGCACCCGATCGCGGTCGCGCGAGCGCTGCATCGAGCTGATCGTGGAGAAGCCGATCGAGCGCATCTCGATCCTCCACACGCTCGCCGAGGACGTCGAGGAGTTCACCGCCGAAGTGATCCGGCGTGGAAACCTGAACGCCTCGGAGGTCATGGTCTCCACCGTCGGTCCGTCGGTCGGTCCGCACCTCGGGCCAGGTTGCGTCGGCGCGGCCGTCCTGTATCGGCGCTAGCCCGGCGCTTCGCCACGTGGCTGTCACGGCCGGGACTTCCGGCCTAGCGAAGGTTGCGGGTCGGTTGCCGTAGGGTTGCATCTCGGAGCACCGCCGAGGGTTCCCGAGGCTATACTCCACCCGGCTCATGACGCGCCCGCCGCCCGACACGCGGCTGGCGTCCCGTGGGGTCGTCCGGGAGACGACCCAAACCCTCGCCGCCGCGCGCGAGCGCGCGCCAGGTGGCATCGGAGGTCCACCTCACACCATGACGACCGAGCACATTGCCGCGTCGATCAACCCGTGGCAGGTCGCCCAGCAACAGTTCGACCTTGCCGCGGAGCGGCTCAATCTCGACCCCGGCCTCCGCCGCGTGCTCCGCGAGCCGCGCCGGGAGCTGACCGTCCACTTCCCGGTCAAGATGGATGACGGGTCCGTTCAGGTCTACACGGGCTACCGGGTCCAGCACAACCTGGGCCGCGGGCCGGCCAAGGGCGGGATCCGCTACCACCAGGACGTCAGCCTCGACGAGGTCAAGGCTCTCGCGATGTGGATGACCTGGAAATGCGCCGTGGTCGGGATCCCGTACGGCGGCGGCAAGGGCGGCGTGATCGTCGATCCGAAGAAGCTCAGCCAGAAGGAGCTCGAGTCGCTCAGCCGGCGCTTCTTCACGGAGATCGAGGTCCTCGTCGGGCCGGAGAAGGACATCCCGGCGCCGGACGTGAACACGAACGCCCAGGTCATGGCCTGGTTCATGGACACCTACTCGATGCACGTCGGGCATACGGTTCCGGGCGTCGTCACGGGCAAGCCGATCAGCCTCGGTGGGTCGGAAGGCCGCAACGAGGCGACGGCACGCGGGACCGTGTTCTGCATCATCGAAGCGGCCAGGCATCTGGGGATCGAGCTGCCGAAGGCGACCGTCGCGGTCCAGGGCTTCGGCAATGCCGGCTCGATCGCGGCGCAGCTGATCTCCGACGAGGGCGCCACGGTCGTCGCCGTGTCGGACTCGACCGGCGGCATCCACAACCCGGATGGCCTCGAGATCAAGCGCGTCCTCGCTTGGAAGAAGGAACACGGGACCGTGCAGGGCTTCCCCGGCGCGACGGACGTCACGAACGCCGAGGTCCTGGAGGTCGACTGCAACATCCTGATTCCGGCCGCTCTCGAGGGCCAGATCACGGAGGCGAACGCCGGCAACATCAAGGCCCGCCTCGTCGCCGAGGCGGCCAACGGCCCGACCACACCGGAAGCCGACCGGATCCTGTTCAAGAACAGCAAGTTCATGATCCCGGACATCCTCTGCAACGCCGGGGGCGTGACGGTCAGCTACTTCGAGTGGGTCCAGGACCTGAACCGCGACCACTGGAGCGAGCGGGTCGTCAACGACAAGCTCCGCGAGATCATGGTCAAGGCCTTCCAGGAGGTCCTCGCGATCGCCCGCCGCGAGCAGTGCGACATGCGGACCGCGGCCTACCTGCTGGCCGTCCAGCGCGTCGCGGACGCGACCGCCATGCGCGGTCTGTACCCGTAAGACCCTCCCCGCCCGCAACACCAGGAGGCCCCGGCAGTCGCCGGGGCCTCATCCGTTCCGGACCGGATCGGCTCAGCGCTCGCGGTCCTCCCGGCCCATGGCGTCGTCGGTCGCCTCGTCGAGGCTCCGGTCGTCGCGGGTGTCGCCGGCGCCGAACCCCGTCTCGTCGGCCGGCTGCCCAGCGCCGCCGATCGTGCCGGTGCCGCGGTCGATGGCGGTTCCGGCCTCGTCCATCACCCCGCCGCCGATGGTCCGGTCGTCGTCGCGTTCGAACTCCGGGAGCTCGTCGAGCCGCTCGTCCTCCTCGTCGACATCGT
>JBPYEM010000284.1:0-3388 GCA_051985205.1 Candidatus Limnocylindrales bacterium
CCGTGACGTCGATCCTCCGACGCGATTCGATCCTTCGCGGCGCGGCGATCCTGCGTCGCGCCGTCATCGGGCTGGCGCTGGCGACCGCGCTCCTCGCGGCCGCGTCGGGCGCCGCCGCCGCAACCTCTGGCGCGATCGTCGTCCTGCCGACGACGGGTGAGGTCGATGGTCTGATGGCCTCGACCCTGAGGAGCGGGATCGACGGCGCGACCCGCGACGGCGCGGCGGCGGTCGTGATCAAGCTCAACACGCCGGGCGGCAGTCTCCAATCGACCCAGGACATCGTGTCGACGATCCTCGATGCCCGCGTCCCCGTGATCGTGTGGGTCGCGCCGAGCGGCGGATTCGCCGCGAGCGCGGGCACGTTCATCACCCTCTCGGCGAACCTCGCCTACATGGCCCCCGGGACCCGGGTCGGCGCCGCCTCCCCGATCGACGAGAACGGCAACGACATTCCGGGCACGCTGGGCCAGAAGGTGAAGAACGACGCGATCGCCTGGATCACCTCGATCGCCCAGGTCCGTCACCGGCCGGTCGACTGGGCCGCGTCGACCGTCGACAGCGCCCGGTCGTCGTCCGCGGCGGACGCCGTCTCGCTTGGTGTCGTCGACGGCATCGCGTCGACGATCGACGACGTCGTCCGGGCGGCGAACGGCAAGGTCGTCACGGTCGCCGGCGCATCGGTCGTCCTCGCGCTCACCGGTGCCCCGATCGAGGAGGCCCCCGACAACCCGTTCGCGGGGATCTTCCGGCTCCTCATCGACCCGAACATCGCGTTCATCCTCTTCGTCGTCGGGGCGCTCGCGCTGATCTTCGAGCTGAACAGCCCAAGCGTCCTCGCCGGCGTCTTCGGCGTGATCGCCATCACCCTGTCATTCGTCGGCTTCCTGAACCTGCCGACGAACATCGCCGGGCTCGTCCTGCTGGCGATCGGCCTGGGCCTGTTCGGCCTGGAGCCGTGGATCCCCAGCCACGGTTTACTCGCCGTCGGCGGCGTCGTCGCGGTCGTCCTCGGCGGCTCGATCCTCTACAGCCAGCCCGGCACGATCGTTCCGGACGTCCAGGTCGCGCTGCCGCTCCTGCTCGTCGCGGCAGCGACCGGTGGCGTCCTCGCCCTGCTCATCGCGACGTTCGCGATCCGGATCCGGCGGATCCCGCCACCGCTGGGTGCGCGGCCGTCGACGGTCCCGATCGGAACCGTCGCTCTCGTCCACCGGCCGCTCCATCCCCTCGGTTCGATCCGGGCCGCCGGTGAGGAGTGGTCGGCTCGAGACGTCGATGAGCGGGTGATCGAGCGTGGCGAGCCCGTCCGGGTCGTCGGCGCGGACGGCCTGACCGCGATCGTCGAGCCGGCGCCCGGATCCGCGCCAACCGATCTACGCTGACCCCACCCAGAGGAGGTACTCCAACGTGGACCAGGTGATCCTGCTCGCGACGGCCGTCTTCATCGGCGTCGTGATCCTCGTGATCCTCTACCTGTCGGTCCGGGTGGTGCAGCAGTACGAGAAGATGGTCGTCTTCCGGCTCGGCGTCACGAGCGAATCGATGGTCCGCGCGCCGGGGCTCCGGTTCCTCGTCCCGATCATCGACCGGCCCGTGAAGGTCGACACCCGGGAGCAGTTCATCGAGGTCCCGAGCCAGACGACGATCACGAAAGACAACGCCCCGATCAACGTCGACTTCCTGATCTACTGGCGGATCGTCGAACCGCTGAAGAGCGTCGTGAACGTCGCGAACTTCGCGGGAGCCCTCCAGGGCGTGGCCACGACGACGCTGCGCGCGGTCATCGGCGACATCTCCCTCGACGAGGTCCTGTCTCGCCGCGAGCAGATCAACGAGGTCCTCCGGGTCAAGCTCGACGAGCAGACAGAGCGCTGGGGCGGCAAGGTCACGACCGTCGAGATCCGGGAGATCATCCCGCCGCGTGATGTCCAGGAGGCGATGAACCGTCAGCTCTCGGCGGAACGGACCCGGCGAGCGGTCATCACGGAGTCCGAGGGCTCGCGTCAGGCGGCGATCAACGTCGCGGAGGGCCAGAAGCAGTCCGCGATCCTCCAGGCCGAAGGCGAGCGACAGGCGGCGATCCTCCGAGCCGAGGGGTTCAGCGAGGCGCTGACGCGGATCTTCGGGGCCGCAAATGCGGTCGACCAGAAGACGATGGCGCTCCAGTACCTCGAGGCGTTGAAGGCGCTCGGCAACAGCCCGTCGACGAAGTTCGTGATCCCGACGGAGTTCACTCGCCTCATCGAGCCGATCACCGGATTCGTCGAGCGCGGAATGTCCGCCGACGCCGGCGGCAGCAGCGCTCGTTGACCGGCCGTACCCGTCCGCGGCAGGCGCGACGGAGGGTCGCCTCTATAATCTCGACGCCGGTCGAGCCGGCCGAAGCCCCCGGGGTGAGGGGCGAGAGAGGAGACTGATGGCGGCCAAGATCCTCGTCGTCGACGACGATCCGAATGTCCAGCGACTGCTCCAGTACACGCTGAAGCAGGAGGGCTACGAAGTCGTCATCGCCTCCGACGGTGCCGAGGGCTTCCGCCTGTGGGGTGCCGAGGCGCCGGACCTGATCCTCCTCGACGTGATGCTGCCGAAGCTCGACGGCTATCAGGTCGCGACGAAGATCCGGACCGAGGAGGGCAGCACCGGCCACGTCCCGATCATCATGCTCACCGCTGAGCGGGAGGTGGAGCAGAAGGTCCGGGGCCTGCGCGCCGGAGCGGACGACTACCTGATCAAGCCGTTCCACCCGGCCGAGCTGATGGCCCGGATCAAGAGCCTGCTCGCGCGGTTCGCGCCGCAGGAGACCCTCGTCGGGCGGCCGCCCCTGGGACGGGTGCTCGCGTTGTACGGTGCCAAGGGCGGCGTCGGTACGACCACGATCGCGATCAACTCGGCGATCGCCCTCCATCGCGAGCTCGGCCGGAAGGTCGCGCTCGTCGACGGCAACCTCCAGTTCGGCGACCACCGTGTCTTCCTCGACCTCGGGCTGGACAAGAAGTCGATCGTCGATCTCGTCAGCGCCCCCACGATCGACGTGGACCTCGTCCGCCAGGTGATGGTCAAGCACGACTCGGGCGTCGATCTGCTCCTGGCGCCGCCATCGCCCGAGACCGCGGAGCTCGTCACCCACGACCACATGCTCGTGATCCTCGACGTGCTCCGGGGCATGTACGACTACGTCGTGATCGACATCGACAAGCGCCTCGACGACATCAACCTCGGCGTCCTCGAGGCGGCCGAGACGATGTTCGTCGTGATGACCGCGGACCTGTCGTGCCTGAAGAACGTCCGGCTCGTGCTCGAAACGATCGGCCACCTCGGCTACGAGGCCGGCAAGGTCCAGCTGGTGCTCAATCGGTCGAACGCGTTCACCGGCATCAACGTGAAG
>JBPYEM010000285.1:0-13435 GCA_051985205.1 Candidatus Limnocylindrales bacterium
CCGTGACGGGCTGAGGGAGGCCTTCGGCACTGCCTGATTGCCGCCCGTCGGCGGCTGCGCGACGATCGGAGCCGTGCGGGACGAGTTCGATGTCGTGGCCCTCCAGGAGGCGGTCGATCGCCGCCGACGGCAAACGGGGCTGACGTGGCGGGCGGTCGCCGACGAGATGTGGCAGCAGTCGGCCGTCCTCAATGCCCGCCGGAACGATCACCCGATCAGCAGGGCGACGATCAGCGGCATGGCCGACCGCCGGGACATCTCCTGCCAGCACGCCTTGGTCGTGCTGCGCTGGCTCGGCGAGACGCCGGAGCACTTCGTCGCCGACGCAGTCGGCGGCGCCCGCGACATCCCTCTGCCGGTCGCCGGGCCGGACCGTCGCCTTCGCTGGGACCTGAATCGGCTGTACGCCGCGACGGACGAGGAGCGACGACGCCGGAAGCTCACGTGGGGCGCGCTGGCGGCCGACGTGGGCTGCACACCGAACCAGTTGACGGGCCTTCGAACGGCCCGTTTCGCGACGGGCATGCGGGTCGCGATGCAGCTCGTGGGTTGGCTGGACCGACCGAGCGCGGACTTCGTCGTCGCATCGGCGTGGTGACGCTAGGCTTGCCGGCGATGGACGAGCGACTGATCGACGGCTTCCGCCCCAGCACGCATGGATTCCATTTCGCCAACGCCTGGCCCCACGGCCCGACCGTCAGGTTCGGGCCGCTCGATCCGCGCTGGATCGGCATCGGCGACGCCGCCGACGGGCTGTGCGGGGGCATGGTCTACACAGCGGTCGACCTGTTCCTCGCCGGGCTCCCCGTGCCGGCGGATCGCTCGCCGTTCGTCAACGGCTCGTCGCGGTTCAGGGCCATCGTCCGCCGCCAGGTCGAGTCGCTCGCCTGGCTCACCGTCCCGATCCGGTACTGGCTTCGCTCCGCGCTCGGCGGGTCGTTCGGCGGCGACCGCGCTCGCGCGACGTTCGAGCGCGAGTGGCCGAAGGCGAAGGCGATGCTGGACGCGGGCCGTCCGGTGCTGATCGGCCTGATCCGGGTCGCCTCCGCGAACCCCGGGACGCTCGTGAGGAACCACCAGGTGATGGCCTGGGGCTACGCTGAGGACGGGCGGGGGGTGACCCTCCGGCTCTATGACCCGAACTGGCCGGACCGCGACGACGTCACGATCGCGATCCACCTCGACCCGGCGCTGCGGCCGGCCGGCCTGAGCCAGTCGACCGGAGAGCCGCTGCTCGGCTGGTTCGTCCTCCCCTACTCCCCGGCGACGCCTCGCGGCTGGACCTGACCCCCGGCTCTCGTCCAGTCACCCGAGCGGCGCGTCGGGGTCTCCGCCGGTCGCTTGGCGGCCGCCCGGCGACGCCGCCGCGTCGGGTCGGCTGACGACGCTCACCCCAGCGGGGGCAGCACCTGGAGATCGGTCTGGGCGTCCGCGAAGAGGTCGCCGACCTGCTCGACCCGCTCGACGATCGTCCGGACGGTCCAGCGGTTGGGCCGCAGCGCGGGGTCGTCGAGCTCGTCCCAGCTGATCGGCGCCGAGACCGGCGCGCCGTCGGCGGGCCGGACGGCGTACGGCGAGACGAGTGTCTTGATCGGCTGGTTCTGCGTGTAGTCGAGGCGGGCCTTGCCGCCACGCGAGCCCTTCGCCCATTCCCACGAGACCAGGTCCGGGACGGCGGCGCCGATCGCCCGGCTGATCCCCTCGACCCAGTCGCTCGTCTCGGAGAACGTGTACCGCGGCTCGATCGGGATCCAGGCCTGGATGCCGCGCTGGCCCGTCACCTTCGGGTAGCCCCGGACGCCGAGGTGACCGAGCGCGGTCCGGTAGAGCCGGGCCAGGGTCAGCGTCTCCTCCCACGTCGTGTTCGTCCCCGGGTCGATGTCGATCAGCGCGAACGTCGGCCGGAACGGCTCCTCGATCCGCGCCGTCCAGGCGTGGATCTCGAAGGCGGCCTGGTTGCCGAGCCAGCACGGCGTCGCGACCCGATCCGCGATGACGTGGATGTTCGCCTTGCGATCCTCGACGCCGACCTCCTTCCAGCGGCGGATCCAGCTGGGAGCGGTGTCCGGCGTGTCCTTCTGCCAGAAGGCCGGGCCGCCGGCCCCGTTCGGGAACCGGTGCAGGTTCAGCGGTCGCTCGGCGAGATGGGGCAGCAGCGCCGGCGAGATCCGGGCGAAGTACCGGACGAGGTCGCGTTTCGTCACGGGTCCGCCGTCATCGACCGGATGTGGCGGGAACAGGGCTTTGTCCAGGTTCGTGAGCTTCAGATCCTCACCGCGCTCGCCGCCGACGTGCCAGACGCCTTCGGCGGGCATCTGGTCGAGGGTCTCGAGCTCGCCAGGGGTCGCCGCCCACGGCAGGCCGCCCGGCCCCGACGTTCGGCCGTCCGGGGCAGACCGATGCTTTGGATTCGGCTTCGTCGAGCTCGCGGGCGTCGCTGCTGCCTTCGTCGTCGCCGATGCCTTCGTCGACCTCGTCGTCGTCTCGCCCGTCCGCTTCTTCGCCGCCGACGTCGTCGTCTTCTCCGTGGTCGCCATCTTCTTCGTGGTCGTCGTCGGCTTCGTCCCCGTCGACTTCCTGGTGTTCGCCATGCCTCCATCCTGCCCGACGGATCCAGCGAGTGCGCCCGAACCGATGTCTGCAGCGTCCAGCACGTCCTCGTCGTCGGGTGACTCGGCCTCGGCCTCGGCCACGGCCTGAGACGAGGCGATCGGCTCTTCACGGACGACGGCCCGCGGGTCCCGACCTTCCTCGACGCCCTTGAACGAGGTCTGGCGGACGACGCCGTCCCGAGTCCAGCCACCCAGCTCCGCCCGGATGACGAGCTCCGGACGAACCCACGTCACGCCGTGGAGATCGCCGCCCCAGCGGCCGCGGTAATCGCGCGGCGGGGGCGGATCGAACGGCGGCTGCTCGATCGCGAGCGGCATCAGCGCGGCGAGGAGCCGCTTCCGCGTCGCGCCGGTGAAGCCGGATCCGACCTTCCCGGCGAAGCGGAGCTTGTCGCCCTCGTAGACACCGACCGCGAGGGCGCCCAGATCGCGAGCATTGCCCTCGCCCGGCGTCCAGCCGCCCACGACGAGCTCCTGCTCCGGGCGGATCTTCAGCTTGATCCAGGCCGGCGTCCGCCGGCCGGGTTCGTAGCGCGATCGGCGGAGCTTTGCCACGACGCCTTCGAGGCCCTGCTGCCTCGCCGCCTCCATGAACGCCTCGCCCTCACCGACGACGTGCGACGCGAAGCGCACCCGGGAGGTCTCGCGAAGCACGGATCGAAGCAGGCGTTTCCGATCCTCGAGCGGGACCTTGAGGAGCGATCGACCGTCCAGGTAGAGGAGGTCGAACACCTCGTAGACCAGCGGGCCAGGCGCCGAAGCCCCGCTGCCCGAACCCGGGCCCGAGCCGGTCCGTCGCTGGCTGATCCGCTCCTGCAGCAGCGAGAACTCCGGCCGCCCATCCTCGTCGAGGGCGACGACCTCGCCGTCCACGATGGCCTGCTTCGCGTCGATCCAGCTCGGCGGCGAGAGGAGGCCGGGGAAGTACGTCTCGGCGTCCTTGAGGTTGCGCGTCCACAGCTTGACCTTGCCGTCGCGGACGACGGCCTCCACGCGATAACCGTCCCACTTGATCTCGTAAAGCCAGTCCGGGTCGCTGAACGGGCGGCTCCCGAGGGTCGCGGCCATCGGCTCGAGGCGGTCCGGCATCGAGGTCTCGATCGCACCCGCGAGATCGATCTCCGCGATCGCGGCCGGTTGCTCACTGACCCAGATCGCGTCACGGTTCGCCTTGACCTCGTCGTTCGTCCGGCCTGTCTTGACGCTCGTCGGGAAGTCCTCGGCGTCCCAGCCGGACGAGGCATCGGCATCGCGCTTCTTGATCAGCAGCCACTGCTCGCTGTCATCCTCGAACGCGCTGCTCGGGGCGCTGCCCGGCCGACGCGACGTCCGGACGATCGTGAACCGGCCGCGGACCTTCTGGCCGTGCAGCACGAACTTCAGCTCACCGTCCCGAACGGCTTTGGCCGGGTCGGGCGTCTCCGATTCGGGCTCCCAGGTCCCCCAGTCCCAGACGATCACGTCGCCGGCGCCATACTGCCTGGCCGGGATCACGCCCTCGAAGTCGAAGTACTCGATCGGGTGGTCCTCGACGTGGACGGCCATCCGCCGGACGGCGGAGTCGAGCGTCGGACCCTTCGGCACGGCCCAGCTGACGAGCACGCCGGCGATCTCGAGGCGGAAGTCGTAGTGGAGGCGAGTCGCCCGATGCCGCTGGACGACGAACCGGCCCGTTCCGGCGGATGGCAGCGGCGCACCGGCCGGCTCCGGCGTCTTCGTGAAGTCGCGCTTGCGGTGGTACTGCTCGAGCGGCATCGCCGCTCAGTGTGCCGGGTCTCGCCGTCGGCGGCGTCGGCGTGCCTGGCTGCGGGGTTCAGGCGGTCTTGCGCTTCCGCTTCGGGGCCGCCTCGTCCTCCTCGTCGGCGCCGCGCTTGGACCCTGCGGCCGCCGCGCGCGCCTTCGTCGCCGCCTTCTCGTCGCGGCCGCTGCCGGTTCGATCCTGCTCCTCGCGGGCCTTCTTGGCCTCTGCGACGCTGACCGGCTTCTCGCCGGCCCGCGCAGCCTTCGCCGCGTTGACCGACGCCTCGAGGGCGGCCATCAGGTCGACGAGCTTGCCGGTCTCCTCGGCGGGCTCCGGCGCCTTGACCTCATGGCCCTCGAGCTTCGACTCGATGACCTGCATCAACGCGTCGCGATACTCGTCCTTGTAGTCGGCTGGGTCGAACTCCGCGGTCATCGCGCTCACGAGCTGACGAGCCATCGCCTTCTCGGCGGGTTTGAAGTCGTACTCCTCGTTCGGCAGGTCCAGCTCGCTCGTCGCCCGGATCTCGTCCGGCCAGTGGAGGGTCGTGAGGAGCATCGTGTCGCCGAACGGATCCATCGCGGCGAGGGCTTCGCGATCCTTGATGACGACTTTGCAGATCGCCGTCAGGCCCTCTTCCTGGAGGACCGATCGAAGGAGGTAGAACGGCTTGCGGCCGATCTTGTCCGGCTCGATGTAGTACGCCTGCTTGACGAAGCGCGTGTTCGAGTCGTCGACGTCGGCCTTCGCGAACTGCTCGATCTCGATCGACCGGACCGTCTTGAGCGGGACGTTCTCAAGGTCCTCGTCCGTGATGACGACGTACTCGCCCGGGGCGTACTCATAGCCCTTGACGGTATCGGCGCGGGAGATGGGCTCGTCCTCGACGGGACACCAGGTCTTCATCTGGATCCGCGACTTGTCCTTGTCGTGGAGCATGTTGAAGCGGATCGTGTAGTCGGACTCCGTCGCCAGATAGAGCTTGACCGGGATGGTGACCAGCCCGAACTGGATGGCCCCCTTCCACATCGCGCGCGCCACGGCAGGTCCTCGTGCGAGTCCTTCGAGCGAGCCGACCAGCCGGGCACGAATGCCCGTCTCCGCCGACCGGCTCCGCATGATATCGCGGGCCTGCAACCCGACCGCCTCATCCGATCGGGCGGGAGCGTCAACGCAGGATGACGAATGCGTCCACGTCGACGCGCCGCGACCCTGCCAGGCGGAGCTCGATCCGATGGCTTCCGGTCGTCCGGAAGGACTCGACGTAGACGAGCATCTTGCTCACGTTCGTCGAGCGGTAGAGGCTGATCGTCGTCCGGTAGATCCCGTCGACGTAGACGCGGGCGGTCCCGCGGGCAGGACCCTTGGGGGCGACGATCGCGATCGCACGGCCGGTGAAGGCATAGCTCGCACTGGCTCCGGCGGTCGCGGACCAGCGGGAGGTCCCCGCCATCGCGCCCGAGTAGGCGTAGCTCGTCCAGGGTCCGTGCCAGGTGACGGAGCGCGACGTGTCCTCGACCATGCCGCCCCACATCGGCGCACCGGTGGCAAGAGCGCTCCAGTTCCCCGCACCGTCACGAGCTCGCACCCGGAAGCGGTACGTGCGTCCGAAGGAATCCATCACGGCGACCGACGTGGTCGTCGTCGTCAGGTCGGAGACCCACGCCCCGCCATCGAGCTGGTACTGGACCTCGTAGCCGCCGACCCCGCTCGTGGGATCGGTCGCCGGCGACCAGCTGAGGACGACGGGGAGCGTCGACCGACCGAGGAGGCCGCCCAGCTGGAGCCTGTCCGACGGCGCCGATGGCGCGCTCGGAAGGTCCGCGTCGTAATTCATCGTCGCGGTCGTCGCGTGGCGCGCTCCGTGCTCGTCAGCCGTGATCGTGATCGTCGTCGGCCGGCCGATCGCGCCGGCCGGCACGTGAACGGGGACGCGCGCGATCGCCGGCCCGAAGCCGTACGTGCTCGCGGGGTCTGCCGTCACCCCGGACGGCAGACCGGACGCGGTCAGCGTCACCCGTTCGAATGAGGTGTCCGACCGGCTCACCATGATCGGAACGGATGCCGTGCCGCCGTTCGGCCCGATCCAGCCGACGCCCGCTGCTGCCACGCCGACATTGCCCCGCGCGGCGATCCTCGACACGTCGAGGAGCGGCTCATGGACGTGGTCGGGATCCGTGGACGTCTTCCAGTTGCTCGTCCCGAGGTAGCGCAGGGCCTCGCGGACCTCGGCAGGCGTCAGGTACGGCCGGCTCTGCTTGAGGAGGGCGACCGCGCCGGTGACATGCGGTGCCGCCATCGACGTGCCCGACATGTAGGCAAAACCGCTCGGGATCGTCGACCAGATGCACTTGCCCGGCGCGATCAGGTCCACGTCCGAGCCATAGTTGCTGAAGTCGGCGAAGGTGTCGTCCTGGTCGTAGCCACCCCAGGAGAAGCAGCGATTGCCGCCGAGGCCGCCGGGCTTGCCATCCGTATCGGCGAGCGCTGAAACCGTGATCACCTCGTCATACGAAGCCGGCACGCGCAGCGACGCGTTGCCGGCGTCGTTCGCGGCGGCGGCGACGACCGTGACGCCGCTGGCGACGACGCGGCAGATCGCCTGGTGGAGTGCGTCGGCGTTGGTGAAGCCGCAGTTGCCGTCGTCGTGGCCCCACTTCGCGACGCTCATGTTCGCGGCCTCGAACAGCGGCCGGGACGGGTCCGACGGGTCGCGCTGGGCGGTGATCCAGTCGAGGCCGCAGAGATACCAGCTCAGGAGACCGCTGCCGGTGTTGTCGAGGATCTTGACCGACCAGATCCGAACGCCGGGGGCCACGCCGACGACGCCGGACCCATCGTCGATAGCCCCGACGGTGCCCGCGACATGCGTCCCGTGGCCGTTGCCGTCCTGCCACGCGGTCGTGGTGCTGTTCGCGCAGCTGTAGCCGCCAACGACGTTCAGATCGGGAACGCGCGAGACGCCGGTGTCGACGATCGCCACGTCAGCGTCGATCGCGCCTGCCCCGTCGCCGGCGACCGCGACCGGCGATACGGTTGCGCCGATCCGCTGGATTCCGGTGGGGATCGTCTGCGCCTCGATCGAGATCCGCTCGTCCGGGACCACCGCGGCGACGGAGTGGTCCGTTCGGAGCTGGCTGACCTGGCGGCCGCTGAGCTTCGCGGCGTAGCCGCGGAGAACGTTGCGATACGTCCGATCCGCCTTGAACCCGATGGACCGACCCTGGCTGCTCGCCGTTGCCGCGGAGTCCGTGCCGGGCTTGAGCAGGACGATCCAGCGGCCGGACGCGTCAGGGGAAAGGTCGCTCGATCCCGGTGCGGCTGCGGCGACGGGCCCGGCGATCGACAGGAGCAGCGCAGCAGCAGCGACGACGGCGGCGAACTGGCGCATGAACCCCCTCCGGGTGACGGCCCGTCCCGAGGGTATCCCAGGCAGGTCGGCGACTGCCGCTCAGGGTGTCGCGAGTCGCAGCTGATGCCAATGGCTCGGTCGTCCCACGAGCGGGTGGCTCGCGGGTCCGGACCGCACCCGAACCGATGGGACCACGGCGCCTCGGCGACGACCCCGCGGGCGCATCGACCTAGCGGACGGCGGCTCGCGCCGCCCGGACCTGCGCCTCCGCCTCACAGACGTGAGCGATGATCGCGTCGCGGATCCGATCGAGGGCCCCCTGGACGCCCGTCGCGCTGTTGGAGATCGAGGTGAGCGTGGCCTTGATCCCCTTCAGGGCGTCGAGCTCCGCGCGGACGGCGGCGAGCGCCGTCCGGATCGCTTCGGCATCGACGTCCGCCTCGACCTCGCGGAGCGTCGCGAGGGCAAGCAGGCGTGCCAGCCGCACCGCCGCATCGAGGGTCGCCGGATCAGGAGCGCTCGGGTCGATGACGCAGTACACGTCGCCCGCGCGGACATCGAACGGGGCGATCCCGCTCGGCGCATGGAGCGGGCTGAAGACGACGAGGCCGACGGTTGCAGCCCGGTTCTCCTTGGCCTCGCGCAGCTCCTCCCGGATCGACCGCGTCGACATCGCCCGATCCTTCGCCTCGACGACGATCCGCAGGTCCGCGCCGCCCGTCCGGTCCGGGTTCATCGTGATGACGAAGTCACCCTTCTTCGACCGGAGGACCTCGCCGATCTCGTCGCCCGTGCGGTCGAGCAGGTCGCCCGTTCCCCGACTGATCTCGCCGAGAAGCCGCGCGAGGACGTCCTCGAAGTCGCCGCCCTTTGCCGCCGACTTCGCTCGTTCCGCGCCACGCGCCGCGGCTGCCGCCTCGATCGCCGTCAGGCGCTCGTTCAGCCGCTCGAAACCGGCCGCGATCTCGTCCCGGAACTGATGCATCGGAGAGTGCTGCCGGGTTGGGTCGAGGAGCAGGGCCAGCTTCGACGTATCGCCATCGAAGTACTGGCCGAGGAGCGTTCGCATCCGGCCGATCGCGCTGTCGCGCTTCGACTCGTCGAAGAGCTCCGCCACGAACGCCCGCAGCTGGCCACGATCGCCCAGGAACCGCTCCAGGGTTCGGGGCAGGCGCCCGTCGCCATCCGCGAAGTTCGCCCGGAGCACCTGGTCCAGCGCCTCCGTGGCGCGCTGCTGTGACTGCTCCGACGACTGGACCAGCTTCTCGAACTCCTCGCGCACGAGATCGACGTCCATCGAGACGGCGACGTCCTGGATCGCGAGCAGGCCGACCTTGAGGGCGCGCTCGACGACCGCCGGCCGGTCCGGCGCCTCGCGCTGAGCGAGCACGGCTGCCAGCGTCGGATCGCGGATCACGAGCCGCTCGATGACGATCCGTTCGCCGTCGACCCGGATCTCCGTCGTGGGGAGCGGGAGGATGCGGGCTTCCATGGCCGGCACGGTGAGCCGGTCGTGTGACACCTAGGCTGTCACGGCCTCAGCGATCCAGCTCGGAGCGGCGGACCGTCGCCTCGATCAGGCCATGGGGTTCGGTCGTCGACACGAAGATCTGGCGATCGTTCTCGATGCCGAACGGGCTCAGGTCGACGGTCCAGTGATGGAGGTTCGGCATCGACATCGAGATCTCGTCGAGCTCGTGGTGGCGCTCGAGAACCGCCTTGCCCACGATCCAGATCGAGGCCTGGACGGACTTGGAATGGTGCTCCGCGAAGACGTCGAGGAAGGTCGACCGGACGCCTTCGAACAGGCTGTCGTAATCGATCGCCCGGTCCGCGGCGTATCGCCATGACGTCGTGACCTTCGTCGCCATGATCCGGTCGTCCGTGTCCTTCAGGGTCGTGAACCGGTCGCGCGGGAAGCCGGCGAAGGCGGACTTTCCGGTCTTCATCACGGCCAGGTCCCGGATCCCGGCGCGAACGGTCGGCCCATTCCGCCCGACTGCCGCGGTCGCCGTCCGGGTCATGGAGCCATCCCGGTAGAAGGCATCCGGCCCGTCGCCCAGCCTCGCCCAGTGGTGCTCGTCGATGGAGACCGTCGCGGTCGTGACCTGCGGCTCTGCGGCGAAGTGTCGGCCGAGCGCCATCGCGAACGCTTCGATCGGACCGACCAGGTGCTCACCGGCCAGCGCGTACACCGTGTTCTTCATCGTGTCCGTCGCGATCACGCCCGCGTTGTTGCCGTCGACGTAGGAGCTGTCGAAGTCGCCCTGCAGGCCGATGGCGACGGTCAGGTCGCGGACGCGATGCTGCGTCGCATCGCGGTCGACCTTGACGAGGCGGATCGCCGACTTGCCGTAGGACGACGGGCCGAGCTCGATCACGGGGGGACCTCCAGGCTGGGAGCGCGGGCGAACCGATCGCGTGCGATCGCGACCACGTCGTGGAGCGCACGACGGATCTCGTCCGCTCGATCGTGGGTGAGCGCCGCCTCGAGGACCGGCACGAGCTCCGGCCGCGACCGACCGTTGACGAAGACGCAGAACCGGAACCCGAACCGGGCTTCGTAGGCGGCGTTCAGCACGGCCAGGTCCGCCATCGCCTCCATCGTCTCGCGGTCGTACCCCTGCTCCCGGAAGCTGGAGGCGGAGACGGTGGCGGGCGGAGCACCAAGCCGGGGGTGGGCGTCGATCAGCTCCAGCTGCTCGGGTTCGGGCATCGCGAGGGCGATCACCTCGGCGCGGCCGAACAGCGTCTCGGCGTCATGGAACGGACGCGCCGCCGCGAGCCGGCGGAGGAACGGCGACGCGTCCTCGAACCACGGCGCGGCGGTGGCAACGAACGACTCCTCGGGTGCGGCGTCGAACGTAACGACGTCGCGATCGTCCATGCCCGCATCCGCGCTCAGCTGCCGCGGTAGGTCGTCATCGAATACGGCGCGAGCAGCAGCGGGACGTGATAGCTCCGGTTGGCATCCGCGATGCGCAGATCGACGGCGATCTTCGTGAAGAAGGACCCGTCCTCATGGGCGACGTCGAACTCGAGGCGGTAGTCGCCGATCACGAGCGGTCGTTCGAGCAGATCGCGGACGCGACCGTCGCCGTCGGTCAGCGCCTGGGTCATGCGGATCGGGGCGTCCCCGACGTCGAGACGCGACAGGGTGACCCGGACGCCCTGGGCAGGGATGCCCCGTTCCGTGTCGAGGACGTGCGTCGAGATCGTGGGCTGGGCGGCCTCGGCCACCGCTATCCTCCCTGCATGCCCACGCTCGAGATCGAGGTCGGCGACCTCCACTTTACCGCTCGCTGGGAGCCTGACGCGCCCCAGACGATCGAGGCGATCCGACGGCTGCTGCCGATCTCCTCGAGGCTGATCCACTGCCGCTGGAGCGGCGAATCGACGTGGATCCCGTACGGCGATTTCCGACCGGGGATCGACTCCGAGAACCACACCTCGCACCCCTCCCCGGGGATGCTGGCGATGTACCCGGGCGGGATCAGCGAGTGCGAGATCTTCTTCCCGTACGGTGCCTGCACGACGTCCTCGAAGGTCGGCCAGCTGGCCGCGAACCACTTCGCGACGATCGTCCCGGAGGAGGGCTGGGCCGATCGCCTGCGCGAGGTCGGCCGGCGCTGCCTCTGGGACGGGGCCCAGGCGATCACCATTCGCGAGGTGGGCTGACGATCGCCGGATCCGGCCCCGACCTGCTCGTCCGCGGCGGGATCGTCGTCACGGCGGGGGGATCGGGCAGGGCGGACGTCGCCGTCGCCGGTGGCCGGATCGTCGAGGTTGCGCCCGACCTGGGTGCGGTCGCGGCGATGGCCGACGACGTGGTCGACGCAACGGGCCTCCTCGTCCTGCCGGGCTGTGTCGACGTCCACACCCACACCCGTGTCGCGAGCGACGACGAGCCGGACCGGTTCTTCCAGGATTCCGTCGCGGCGGCGTTCGGCGGAACCACGACGTTCCTCGCGTTCAACAACCCGGGGACGGGGTCGTCGCCCGCGGCTCACCGCTCCATCCTGGCCGGAATCGACGAGTTCCGGGACGTGACGTCCGGCGACAGCGCCGTCGACTACGCCCTGAGCCCCGCGATCCTCGGCGGGATGGACGACCCGCTGTCCGAGCTGCCGGCGATGGTCGACCGCGGCGTCCCGACCGCGAAGGCGTTCATGGTCTTCGACTTCCGGCTCGACGACCGTCGGATCTTCGACGCGATGCGGCTCCTCGGCGAACGCGGTGGGATGCTGGAGCTCCACTGCGAGGACCCGGTCCTGATCGACGCCGCCGTCGCCGACGCGCTGCGCCGCGGCGATACGGCTCCCCGCCATCACGCGCTGACCCGGTCACGGGACGCCGAGGCGGTCGCGACCCATCGAGCCATGGCGTTCGCGCGCGCCGCCCATGCGCCGGTCCACGTCGTCCATCTCTCGTGTGCCCGCGCCCTTCGCCAGGTCGCGGAAGCGCGCACGGACGGGGTCGACGCAACCGCCGAGACGTGTCCGCACTACCTGGCTCTCGCCGAGGACCGCTACGCGGAGCCCGATCCCGTGGAGTGCGCGAAGAGCGTGATGTCGCCGCCGCTCCGGTCGCGAGACGACCAGGACGCGTTGTGGGCCGGCCTCGCCGCCGACGAGCTGTCGCTCGTCGCGACCGACCACGTTCCGGACCGGATCGCGGTCGAGAAGGGCGATGCCGGACGGGGTCTCCCGTTCGACCGGATCAGCAACGGCGCGCCGGGGATCGAGACGCTGCTGTCGGTCGTCTACGGCACCGGCGTGGCGACCGGCCGGATCACGATCGAGCGGATGGTCGACCTCCTCGCGACGACCCCGGCCCGCCGATTCGGGCTGGAGGGCAAGGGCGTCGTCGCGCCCGGCTTCGATGCGGACCTCGTGCTGTTCGATCCGGCGGCCCGCCGCACCGTCCACGCAGCCGACCTCCACCACACGAGCGACTTCACGCCGTACGAGGGCCTCCCGGTCCAGGGCGCCGTCCGCTCGGTCTTCGTCCGGGGCCGAGCCGTCGTCCGCGATGGGCGGGATCTCAGCCAGCGGGGCTGGGGCCGATTCGTGGACCGCGGTCGTCCTGGCCCGGCCGCCCGGCACGCGGCGTCATGAGGCGCCCGCCGCTGGCGCGGGTTGCCGGCTTCGCCCTCGGTGCCGCGGTCGCAATGGCGATCCTCGCGGTCCAGCTGCCGCCGGGTCGAACGGCCTTTGCCGTCCTGGCCCTCCTGCTCGCGATCGGCGGCGTCGTCACGGCCGGGATCGCGCTCCGGGCGGTGACCATGCCGAGCGCGTCCGACGAGGTCCGGCTCCGGCGGAACGGGCTGCTCGGCCGGGCCATCGTGGTCGCATCCCGGCCGACTGGACGACGTCGCCGCGACCGCGAGGAGGTCGAGACCCGCCTCGACGTCCAGATGCCCATGCGGCGGCGGTTCGAGGTGACCCGCCGAGACTGGCTGACGCCGGCGGAGTGCGAACGAATCGCGGTCGGCCGGCCCGTGATGATCGCCGCGGATCCGGCCGAACCGGGCCACGTCGTCCTCGTCCTCGACATCCCGGACGTCGACGAGCGGGCGATCGCGGCTCTGGGGCCGATCGCCGGTGGCCCGGGCGGGCCCCGACGGGGCGGTTCGACCGCCGCCGCGAGCGACGACGGCCCAGTCAGGGCTCTCGAAGAGGCACCGGCACCCGACCCGTGAGCGACGCATCGCCGGCGAGGCCGCGGGCG
>JBPYEM010000286.1:0-5799 GCA_051985205.1 Candidatus Limnocylindrales bacterium
GCCTCGTCCCACCAGATCTCGGAGTCCACGATGACCCCGTCGAGGTCGAAGATCACCGCCTCGATCGACGGCGCGCTCACGGACGGCTGCCTGGGTCGAGGATCAGCGGCCCGATCGGGCAGTCGACCCGCGGGCGGTCGACGAGCCGGCCTTCGCGGGCGCAGCCTTCGCCACCGTTGTCGACGTGGTCCCCGCCGTGGACCGCGCCGCCCCGGCGGACCGCGTGGGCTTCAGCTCGACGACGGGCGGCAACGGCCGGCCGTCCATCGCAGCGATCACCCGCAGGGCGAACGCCGCGACCCGGTCGGCCTCCGCATCGACGCCCCGAAGCACCTGCTGCTCGATCTGGAAGCTCAGCAGCCGATGACCCGCCTGCGTCTCGAGCCCCAGCTCGCCGATCTGGACGCGGTTCCAGCGGACCAGCTTCGTCGTCGCGCGTGGTCCCTCCTGGGGCACGTTCACCCGGACGAAGCAGTGGATGAGCCCGGCGTCGGTCGGGACGAGGATGACGAAGCGGACGGCAGGCTCGTCGCCCCAGACCACCCAGCAGTGCGGATCCGGCTCCGCGCCGAACGCGGCGAGGATCGGGTCGACGACGGCAGCGACCTTCGCCGTCGCCGCATCCTTGTGGGGCGCGGCCCCTCGCCAGGCACTGAGTCGCATCCTTCCTCCCGTGGCTTGCGGCCCTTCCGGCGCGGGCCCGGCCGAGGCTAGCACAGTCCTGTAGCCTGTCCGCGGCGCCGAGCGGGAGGGTCGAAGCGATGCGGATCCGGCGAGGTTCGGAGTGACCGACCTCCGCGTGGTCGGGCTGCTGGCACTCGGCATCGCGGGTGGCCTCGGGCTGCTGATCCGCGGCTTCGGCGGCTACCGAACGGCGGGTCGTGTCGCCGGGATCTCGCCGTCGCGGATCGCCGCGCTTGCCGTCGGCGAGGTCCTCGTCACCGGCGTCGCGGAGGCGATCGAGCTGACGCTCGTCTCACCCCTCCAGAGTGCCCCGTGCGTCTACTACCGGTCCCGGGTCACGGATCCCGGCGAGAACGGCGGCGTCGTGTTCCACGAGGAGCGGGCGGTGGGCTTCCGGGTGCGGGATGCAACGGGCGCCGTCCGTGTCTTTCCCGCGGGCGCCCGCTTCGAGGTGCCGGACCGGTACGACGAGCGGACGTCGATGTTCGACGGCTATCCGAACGGGCTGGCGCTCCGCAACGGAAGCGCCTTCGCTCCGGGCACGGATCGCGACGCCGCGATCGCGCGGCTGTTGATGACCTCGGCAGTCCCGGGCCCGGCCGGGGTCGCGGTGCCGGGCGCCGCCGACGGATCGCCCGGCGGGGCGGGCCAACGACGGACGGATGATCTGTGGCTGCTCGAACGTTCGCACGCGTCGCCCGGCGGGCCGATGGCGGTCGCGGCGGAGGGCCGGGCGCGACGCTACGAGGAGGCTCGCATCGAGCCGGGCGAGCAGGTCACGGTCGTGGGTCGCGTTCTGCCGTTCGGCGACCTGGCGGATCCCGGCGCCGCGTATCTCCTCGAGGCCGGGCTGCCGGCCGCGGACGATCCCGAAATCGCGGAAGACCTGGCGGCCGCGCGCGCGTCGGGCACGCTCGCGGCGACGCCGGACGCGGCGTGGGGCAACGCGGCGATCGAGGGCTTCGGGATCGGTCGGCCGGTTCGGGCTCCCGAGCTCGATCCCCGCGCGAACCCACTCCCGCTCGGCGACGCGAAGCTCGCCGGGCGCGCCCGGGACGCGTTCGACATCCCGCCCGAGACGCTCGTCCTCGCAAGCAGTCCCGACGCGCCGCTCGCGATCGCGCTCGGCGCGCCGGCGACCTTCGTCGCCCGCGAGCAGGGCCGGTTCGTCCTCGGGCTCCTCGGCGCCGTCCTCGCGATCGGCTGCGCGGTCGTGGTCGCCGTCCTCGTGGCAGGATCCGCTGGATGACGCCCCTCGCCATCGCCGCGCTCTTCGCCGTCGTCGTCCTCGGCGTGATCGTCGCGTTCCTCGTCGTGGCGACCTACAACGACGTCGTCGCCCTGCAGCGTCGGATCGACAAGGCCTGGGCGAACATCGAGGTCGTCCTCCAGCAGCGGCACGACCAGCTGCCGGCACTCGTCGACGCCGTGCGCGGCGTGATGACGTTCGAGCGCGACGTCCTGACCGCGGTCACCGCCGCGCGCGCGGCCTACTCGCCGACCGCGCCGATCGAGGCACAGGCCGCGACGGCCGCCGAGACGACGCGTGCGGTTCGGTCGCTGTTCGCGACGGTCGAACGCTATCCGGAGGTCCGGTCCGCCGAGAACGTCCTGACGCTCCAGGCGGCGATCGAACGCCTCGAGGCGATGATCGCCGACCGGCGCGAGCTCTACAACGACCAGGTCTACCGGCTCAACGCCCGGATCGCGCAGATGCCGGCGGTGCTGCTCGCGGGCATCCTGGGCTGGCGGCCACGGCCGTTCTTCGATGCGGAGCCGGACGCGCGGCTGCCGCCAGTCAGCGTCGGGGACCTCGTCGCGCCGGGCAGCGAGCCGCCTGGCCCGTGACCGATCCGGGCCCCGCCGACGCCGCCACTCCCCCACCGACCCGGCTGGTCCTCGCCCGCCATGGCGAGACCGAATGGTCGCGTGAGGGCCGGCATACGGGTCGGACGGACATCCCGCTCACCGACGCCGGTCGCGACGAGGCCCGCCGGCTTCGCGAGATGCTGAAGGGCCGGGTCTTCAGCCGCGTCGTCTCCAGCCCACTGCAGCGAGCGATGGAGACCGCCCGACTGGCCGGATTCGCCGACCGGGTCGAGGCGGATCCAGATCTCGTCGAGTGGGACTACGGGATCTACGAGGGTCGGACGCGGGTCGACATCGCCAAGGAGATCCCGGGCTGGACCGTCTGGAGCCAGCCGATGATCGGCGGGGAGTCGCTCGATGCGTTGGGCGCGCGGGCGGACCGGGTGATCGGACGCCTCCTGCCGACGGGCGGCGACGTGCTCGTCTTCTCGCACGGCCACTTCCTGCGCGTGCTCGCCGCGCGCTGGATCGAGGCCGCGCCCGTGACCGCGAGCCGGCTCGAGCTGTGGACCGCGACGCTGTCCGAGCTCGGCTGGGAGCACGAGCGGCGCGTGATCGAGATCTGGAACAGCGGGCCGCGCCGGCCAGCGGCGTAACCGACGGATCGGCGACCGGCCGTCGGAGTCTGCTCGCGGTGTCGCCGGCGGACGACGCTGCCGCGCGCCGACGCCGGTGCCAACCCGGTGGCGCCCCGAGGCGGGAGGGCCTCCGGCCCGGTAGAATGGCGGTCTCGCGAGTCGCGCGAGGGTTCCGTCTCGCTAGGTCGATGGCCCTCTTGGACCGGCCTGTGCGTCGGCCGATCGATCCAGGAGAACAGCCGCCCGATGTCCAGCGGAACGATGCGCCCAGCCCGCCCGACCACGCCCACCGCGAACGAGCCCCTCAAGCACGTGATCGCCGAGTACAAGCACCAGGCCCAGACGATCACCTGCGTCTGTGGCTGGCACGGCAAGAGCTCGTCGACGGACGGCCGGACCTCGGAGTGGACCGCTCACCTCGCGGCGAATCGCTCCAAGCCGCGCTGAATCGCCGCCGCGACGATCAGGTCGCGGCCGGACGGACGCCGCGCACGAAGACCCACGCCGACAGCCCGAAGAGCACGATCGCGTTCGCCGGGTGGAGGGCCGCGATCACCGGTGACGAACCGGCCATCGACGGCAGCAGCGTCTGGACGATGTAGAGCACGAAGATCGCCACGGACCCCCAGATCGCAAGCGGCCCGCCTCGGCCGATCCCGCCGGCGATCAGGACCAGCAGGGCGATGATCCCCATCACGGTGTAGCCAACCTCGCGGTGCGCGGCGAAGTCGCCGGATCCGCCGAGCTGCGGCAGCGCCGAACCCGCCAGGTAGCCCTGGACGATCACGCCCAGCGCGAAGATGCCTGCGAGCCAGGGATGGACCCGCCGGGCCCAGGACACCACCATCCGACCTCCCTCTGCGGACCGGCTGGCCGACCCGCCCCAATCGCCCCGGCGACGCCCGCCATCATGCGGGAACGCGGGCCCGGCGTATACCGCCCACGAGCACGGAGGGCACGAGCGATCAGGGACGGGCTTCGACCAGCTGCCCGTCGCTGAGCTCGAGAACCCGGTCCGCACCCTCGAGCATCATCGGGTCGTGGGTCGCGACGACCGCGGTCACGCCCTCGGATCGGACGATGGACCGCAGGAGGCTCATGATCGAGCGACCGGTCTCGCTGTCGAGCTGACCGGTCGGCTCGTCGGCAAGGAGGAGCTTCGGTCGGTTGGCGAGCGCGCGGGCGACGGCGACGCGCTGCTGCTCGCCGCCGGACAGCTCGTGCGGGCGGTGATGGGCTCGGCCGGCCAGACCGACCAGCCCGAGCACCTCCTCGACGCGCTCCTCACGCTCGCGTCCCGGGGCCGCGACGAGCCGGAGCGGCACCTCGACGTTCTCGGCGGCGCTGAGGATCGGCAGAAGCCCGAATGTCTGGAACACGAAGGCGACCGTCCGCCGCCGCAGGTTGACGAGCTCACGCTCGCCGAGCGCGGTGATCTCGTGGCCGTCCATCACGACGCCGCCCCCGGTCGGCCGATCGAGCCCGCCGAGGATGTTCAGGAGCGTGGTCTTGCCGCTGCCGGACCGGCCCCGGACGCAGACCAGCTCGCCGGTCGCGACCGCGAGATCGACGCCGCCAAGGGCGTGGACGACCGGCCGTCCGTGGCCCGGGTCGTAGTCGCGGGTCACCCCGTCGGCAAGGAGCATCGGCCCGTCGCTCCGCGCCGAGTCGCCGCCGCGATCGGAGGTCGTCGGGGCGCCGCCGGCGACATGGCCATCCCGACGGTCGCCGGCGTCGATCGTCATCGTCGATCCTCGGGCCGCCGGTACCGCTCATGGCCTGCCGGGACGCCGTCGCCACCGGCGTCCGGCTCCGTGGACTGCGCCGCCGGCGGCCCGTCCCCTGCGGAACGCCCGGCAATCGAGCCGGACGGCCAGATCTCGACATGGTCGTCGGCAAGGACGAGCCGGACGCGGTCGACGAGACCGATCGCGTCGAGGTGGGCCCGCGGCAGCTGCAGGCGGCCCGCCCGGTCCAGGACGGCGAACTCCTCGCTCACGACGCGGTGCTCGCCGTCATGGGCCCGCTCCGTCCGGCGGAGGACGACGCTGCTCGTCCGGCCGTCGCGGATCGCGACGGTCCGGGCAACGTGCTCGCTCACGAGGGCGTCGTGGGTGACGATCACGACCGTCGTGCCGAGCTCCGTGTTGATCCGACGGAGGACCTCGAAGATCTCGGCGGAGGTCGCGCTGTCCAGCTCGCCGGTCGGCTCGTCGGCGAGGACGATGGCCGGCTCGTTGGCCAGCGCGACCGCGATCGCGACGCGCTGCTGCTCGCCACCGGACAGGGCGTCCGGACGGTTGTGGACCCGGTCCTCCAACCCGACGAGGCGGAGGAGGGCGAGCGCCCGCTCGCGTCGCCCGCGAGCGCCGGCGAACGCCATCGGGAGCTCGACGTTCTCGATGGCGTCGAGATAGGGCAGCAGGTTCTGGGCGGTCTGCTGCCAGATGACCCCGACGACCTCCCGCCGGTACCGGGTCCGGGCTCGCCGTCCGAGCCGCCCCAGGTCGTAGCCGGCAACGGTCGCGCGGCCGGCCGTTGGGCTGTCGAGACCACCCAGGATGTTCAGGAGCGTCGACTTGCCGCTGCCCGAGGCACCGACGATCGCGATCATCTCGCCCGGCTCGACGACGAGGTCGAGCCCCTGGAGCGCGACGACCTCGAGGTC
>JBPYEM010000287.1:0-6143 GCA_051985205.1 Candidatus Limnocylindrales bacterium
CGGACGGTCCGCCCGAGGGCGCGCGGCGTGAGCCCGCTGCGGCGGCCGAGACGCGCCCGGACGTTGGAGGAACGCGCGATCGACGACGGTGACGGCGCTGACGTCATGCGGGCCGCATCGTAGCGCCCGCGGTCACCTCCGGATCCGGCTCGGCTTCCACGCGACCCACGCGAGGACCTCGTCACGAGACCGCGTATTGAGGACGTCCGCCGGGGTGACCCAGCCCCGACGCGCCTGGCTGATGCCCCACCGCACGTAGTCGAGCTCCCGGGTGTGGTGGGCGTCGGAATCGACCGTGAGGACGCAGCCCGCGGCAACGGCCCGTCGCGCCCGCTCAGCCGAGAGGTCGAGCCGGTGCGGTGAGCCGTTGATCTCGAGGGCCGTCCCGGTTCGGGCGGCCGCGTCGTACACCGCCTCCCAGTCCAGGTCGAGGTCATCCCGGGTCTGGATCATCCGTCCCGAGGGGTGCGCGACGATGTCGACGTGGGGGCTCTCGATCGCGTTGAGGGTCCGGCGCGTCAGCTCGGCCCGCGACTGCCGGCGTGACACGTGGACGGACGCGACGACGACGTCGAACCGGGCGAGGAGCTCGTCCTCGTAGTCGAGGTTGCCATCGGCCCGCACCTCGAGCTCGCAGCCGTGGAGCAGCCGGAAGCCGCCGGCCGGCGTCTCGGACGGGGCGGTGCCGGCCGCCTCCTCCGCGGCGAACCGTGCGTTGAGCTCCGCGATGACGGCGCGTTCGGCCTCCACCCGGTCCACGGTGAGCCCATTCGCGATCGCCAGCGACTGGCTGTGGTCCGTGATCACCTCGTAGGCATAGCCGCGCCGCCGGCAGGCATCGGCCATCACCTCGATCGGTTGACTGCCGTCGCTCCACTCCGTATGGGTGTGGCAATCGCCGCGGAGGTCCGCCTGGGTGATCAGCGCGGGCAGCGTGCCCGCGAGCGCCGCCTCGATCTCGCCCTCGTCCTCGCGGAGCTCCGGCTCGATGAACGGCAGGTCGAGGAAGGCGTACGCCTCGGCTTCGGTCGCGAAGGTCCGCAGCTCCGCCCCCGGACCGGTGACGACGTCGCCGTTCTCGTCGATCCGCTGGAAGCCGTACTCGGACAGACTCCAGCCGCGGTCGCGTGCCCGCGCCCGGAGACGAACGTTGTGCTCCTTGCTCCCCGTGAAATGGATGAGGTGCGTGCCCGCGGCGCCCGGCGGCATCGCCATCAGGTCCACCTGGGGACCGCGGAGCAACCTGACGGCGGACTTGTGGCCGCCCCTGCCGATGATCCCGTCCACGATCCCGAGCCCGGTGAAGCGGGCCATCAGCTGATCCGGATCGGTCGTCTCCGCGAGCAGGTCCAGGTCGCCGATCGTCTCCTTCCTGCGCCGGAACGAGCCGGCCGGCTGGATCGAGGCGACGCCGGGCGTCGATTCCAACGAGCCGATCATCGCGTCGATGTGCTCCTCCGCCTTGTTGAGGAGCATCCGCGTCGGGCGGCTCCGGAGGCGCTCGATCCCCTCGAGGATCAGCTGCTCCGTCCGTTCGGACAGCCCGCGGAGCTCCCGGACGCGACCGTCCTTCGCGGCCGTTTCGAGGTCGCCGAGGCTCATCACCCCGAGCTCGTCGTGGAACCGCTTGACGTTCTTCGGGCCGAGGCCGGGGAGCCGCAGGATCTCGACGAGGCTCGCCGGTACCTCTTCGCGGAGCTTGTCGAGATAGACCATCCGGCCCGTCGTGACGAGCTCGGTGATCTTGTCGGCGATCGCCGCCCCGATCCCCGGGATCTTCGGTGCCGTCCCGTTGCGGTATGCCGCGACAAGATCGATCGGGCTCCGCCCGATCGCGTCGGCGGCGCGGTGGTACGCGATCGTCTTGAAGGCGAGCTCACCCTTGACCTCGAGGATGTCGCCGATCTCGTGGAAGACCCGGGCGAGATCACCGTTCGTGAGGTCAGCCGCCTCGTCGGCGAGCCCGTCCGCAGGCGCGTTGTCATGATCGACGGGGTCGCGGTCTGGCTCGGCCACGTGGTCGGTTGGCATCGAGCGATGGTAGCCGCGCGTCGCAGATGGACCGATGCGGGCGTCGCGGCCCGGATTCGAGCGAACGGCCGGACTGCGGGTCCTCCCGCCCGCGGCGTCAGGCCGTCGTGGCGACCGGCGGGCCCTCCGTCCGTTCGGCCGCGACGACGCGATCCCGGCCGCGCCGCTTCGCGAGGTAGAGCGCCCCGTCCGCGCGCTCGATGATGCTCGCGATCGGTTCGTCCGGACCGTCCGCCACCGCCGCTCCGACCGAGACGCTCACGCTCGCGACCCCCAGCGTGGCGAGGTCGAGCCGCCCGACGGCCGCCCGGACCCGTTCGCCGACGTCCGCGGCGACGGGCAGCGTCGGGTTCCGCAACAGCACGGCGAACTCCTCGCCGCCGTAGCGCGCGGGCACGTCGTCGTCACGGACGGCGCCGGCGATGGCGGCGGCGACCGCCCGGAGGACGTCGTCGCCGACGAGATGTCCGTGCTCGTCGTTCAGTGCCTTGAACCGGTCGATGTCCACCATCAGGACGCCGACGCTGTCCTGCGCCCGACGGCGTCGCGCGAGCAGGGCGGAGAACTCGTCGAAGTAGCGCCGGTTCGGGAGACCCGTGAGACCGTCGGTCGAGGCCCGCGCCTCCGCCTGCCGATGGGAGTAGGCACGGGCGAGCGCCGCCGACGCCTCGATCGCCGCGCCGTTCAGGACGCGCTGGGCAGCATCCGACCACGGACCGGCGGTCCGTCGCGAGATGATCAGCGCCCCGATCTGCCCGCCGTCGATCGTCAGCGGCGCGGCGAGCGTGTGGCGAAGGCCGAACACGCTCCCGGCCCGCTCGGCGATGCGCTCCGCCACCAGCCGGGCCGGGTCGCGGTGGCCCGCGGCCGACGAACGCGACTCCGTCGGCTGGCGGCGCGCGGTTGAGAGCGGTGCCAACGGCGCGATCGCGGGAGCGCGACGGCCGGAGCGGAACAGCGGGACCGGCGCCGACTCCCGTCGAGCTCCGTCGACGACGCGGAGCATCCTCGGCGGCCCGGCTGCAACGCGCCATCCGTCGGATCGCCCCGCTTGCGGCGGGAGACCTCCCGAGGGATCGATGGGGACCGCGACGGGCCGTCTCCGCCATGCCAGGTCCACCCGGTCCTCGAGATCGCCGATCGGGAAGAGCGTCGACGAAGTCGAGCCGCCCGTTCGGGCGTTGACCAGGGTCGCCTCGAGGACGCGGGTCTCGGGCCGGCGCCGAACGATGACGACGTGATCAGCTCCGGTGCCCTCGCCGAGCTCCTCCACGATCGCGTCGACGATCGCGTCCGGGGAGATCGAGCGGGAAAGACCCTGGAGGATCCGGGCGAAGCTCTCGGCCTCGCCACGCCGGCCCTCCTCGAGCTGCTGAACCGCGAGACGGTGCCGGATGCCCGCGAAGCCGGCGACGACGATCAGCGCGGTCATCGCGAGGTCGATCGGGCGCGCCCCGCCCTCGAGCAACCGCACGACGGAGATCGAACCCAGGGCGATGAACGTGGTGGCGAAGATCAACCAGGAGCGACGGATCCGTTGATCCTCCGCTCCGCCGCTCGGCCGCTCCTCGGTCGGTGGGGTCACGTTCGGACCAGAGGATGCCGGTCCGGTGCGGCCTTCCGCAAGCCGGGCGGCGTGGTACTTCCGGCGCTCGACCGGGTGGGACCTTCGTCCGGGTCACCGCAGAGCGGAGCCGGCGGCGGCGATCGGGCGGGCGTGGTCAGCCCGTCCGCGACTCCCCGGTCCGTCGGCTGCGTTTCATCCGGTAGAGACCTGCATCCGCGGCGGCGATCAGCTCCGCAGCCGTCATGCCGTCCGCCGGGAACGTCGCGACACCGATCGACACGCCGATCGGGACGTTGATCCGGCCGTCATGGCAGAACGTGGCGTCGGCGAAGGCCTCTGCCAGCCGCGCGGCAGTCCGCTCCGCCTCGCTGCGATCCGCGTCCGGGAGGAGGATCGCGAACTCGTCGCCGCCGTAGCGAGCCGGGACGTCCGAAGCACGAAGCGTCGAGCGGATGATCTCCGCGGTCCATCGCAGGACCTCGTCGCCCAGCAGGTGGCCGAATGTGTCGTTCACCAGCTTGAAGGCGTCGAGATCGAGCATCAGGAGGCTCAGCGGCCGCTGCGCTCGGCGGGCCCGCACCGCTTCCTGCCCGAAGCGCTCGTGGAGCGAGCGATGGTTGAAGAACCCGGTGAGCGGGTCGCGATCGGCGAGCTCGCGCGCCTCGCCGTAGAGACGGGCGTTCTCGAGGGCGATCGACGCCTCGTTCGCGATCGTTCGGGCGAGGTCGAGACGCTCCTCGTCGACGTCGATCGCGCCGGGCGAGAAGAGCTCCACCAGGCCGATCGATTCGCCCGAGGCGACGAGCGGCAGCATCACGAGGGAGCGGTTCCCGCCCTCGACCAGGAGCGCCGCCTCGGCAGGATCGGCGGTCGGGTCGGTCGCATCGACGTGGGCGGTCACCTGGTCGACCAGCACGCGCCGGGTCAGCGGGTACGCGCCGACGTCGTAGAACGGCTGCATCTGATGGATCGGCGGGTAGTAGCCGAGACTGGCCACCCGATCGTTCGGGCGATCCCACCACGAGATCGCACACTCGTCGACCGCCATCACCGTTGCGAGGTGCCGCGCAAGGACGTTGGCGACCTGGCGGGTGTCGAGGCTCGCGGCAAGGTCCGCGCTGACGTCGAGGAGCAGCCGCAGCTCGCCGGCGAGGGCCTCGCTCCGGGCGAGGTTCCGCGCCGATTCGAGTGCCGTGGCCGTCTGGTCCGCGAGGATCGACAACAACCGCAGATCGTGACGGTCGAACTGGTCCAGGCCCAGCTTCGACAGCGTGATGACGCCGACGACGACGTCGTCGTAGCGCATCGGCACGACGAGCATCGATTCGTCGACGTCGTCCGTGCCGGGGATCGACGCTCCGCGCGGATCCGCGTTCGCGTCGTTGATCAGCAGCGGCTCGCCATGCTCGCCGACCCAGCCGGTGAACCCCTGGCCGAGTCGCGTCCGGAGCAGCCCGAAGTCGACCTTCTCGTACTCGCCGACACGGCCCTCGAAGGCGACCGGGACGAGTTCGCCGGACGGCTCGAGCACGTATACGCGGGCGTTGTGGTAATCGATGATCCGGCCCGTCTCCTCGACGACGACCCGTCCGACCGCTTCCGGACCGTCGGCCCGGTTGAGCCGGGCGGACGCGGCCTGGAGGACCTCGAGCTGGCGAGCGAACAGCTCGGCCGTGGAAGCGGCTGGACCGGACGCGGCGGGATGGGAGGTCGCATCCTCCAGTCGTTCGGGAGCGCCCGCATGCGCAACCGCGCGGCCGCCTTCGCCCTCGGCGTGTCCGCGCCCGTTTTCTGGACGCGCGGAGCGAGCGGTGGCTCCGGGCGCGGAGCGGCCGGGGATCACGCTGGGCGGATGCGCGCTCATGCTCTCCCGACGATCCCACGAGCGCGCGCGCGGCCCACCGGGTCCGAGGTACCGCTCTCGACGGTCGGAACGTACCGGCCACCGCCCGGCGGCCGTCGCGCCCGACCCGCTCAGTCGCCGGCGGCGACGGCCTCCACTGGCGACGAATCGTGGACGCGGCGACCGTCCGGTCGCTCGCCGCGGACGGTCGGATAGCCGGCGGCGCGCCACGCGCTCACGCCGTTCGCCACCCAGGACACGTCCTCGAACCCACCGGCGCGGAGGATCGAGGCGGCGACGCTTGCCCGGAGACCCGACGCGCAGATCGTCGCGATCGGGCGATCCAGCGGCAGCTCCGCCAGTCGCTCCGGCAATGAGCCAGCCGCGATGTGGACGCTGCCGGGGACGTGGCCGACGGCGTACTCGTTCGCTTGCCGGACGTCGATGACGAGCGGCGCCTCCGGCTCGCCGCGCTCCAGCCGATCGGCGAGCTGGTCCACGGTCAGCCGGCCATTCGATTCCTGGGCGCCGCCGCCGTCCGCCCACGTCCCGAAGCCGCCGCGGAGGTGACCGAGGATCGACCCTTCCGCTCCGATCCGGAGCGCCTGCCGGATTGCTTCGTCCCAGTCCTCCGGACGCTCCAGGATCAGCACGATCGGCCGGCCCACCGGCACGACCCAGCCGAGCCACGTGCCGAAGGAC
>JBPYEM010000288.1:0-2998 GCA_051985205.1 Candidatus Limnocylindrales bacterium
GGCGAGTTCGGGCTGTACGACTACGACCTCGCGGGCGGCGGGGCTTACTTCTCACCGGAGCTCCACCGGATCCTCGGGACCACCGCCGCGATCGCGCCTGACGACGCGCCGATCCATCCGGACGACCGCGAGACGACGCTGGAGCGGTTCTTCGCGTCGCAGGCGCCCCTCAGCGATGGGTCGTTCGACCACGAGTATCGGATGGTCCGGCCGGACGGCAGCGTCCGCTGGGTCTCGACCCACGGCCAGACCTACTTCACGACGCCGGAGCCGAGCCCGGACCGCCGGCCCGTCCGATCCGTCGGCGTGGTCGCCGACATCACCGAGCGGCGACAGGCGGACGAGCTGCGCGACGTCTTCCTTGGGATGCTGAGCCACGAGCTTCGGACACCGGTGACCGCGATCTTCGGCGGGAGTCAGCTCCTCCGTCGTCCGCAGCTCGACGAGGCCGTTCAACGCGAGATCGTCGACGACATCGTGAGCGAGAGCGAGCGGCTGGAGCGGCTCGTCGAGAATCTCCTGGTCATCGCGAGGGCGGAGCGGCACGTCGTCGAGGGCGGCAAGGATCCGGTCCTGATCGGGCCGCTGATGGACCGGATCATCGCGGACAAACGGCGCCGCTGGCCGGACGCGAGGCTCGTGCTCGATGCCCCGCACGGGCTGCCGCCCGCGCGATGGGACGAGGGCTCGTTCGAGCTCGTCACCCGGAACCTGATCTCGAACGCGATCAAGTACGGCGCCGACGGCGAGATCCTCGTCCGGGCACGGCAGGTCGACGCGGAGGTGGAGCTGATCGTCGCCGACCGGGGACCCGGGGTCCCAGCGGACGACCCGTCGCGGCTGTTCGACCTGTTCTATCGGACGGACGACGCTCGCCGGCGAGCGCAGGGCGCCGGCATCGGGCTGTACGTCGTCCGGGCCCTCGTCGAGTCCGCCGGCGGCACCACGTGGGCTCGAAACCGGTCGGACGGCGGCGCCGAGTTCGGCTTCCGGGTCCCGACGTTCGTCGAGACCGACGACGCGCTCGACTTCGACTGACACCTGCCCGTGGAGCGCATCAGCCGGGTCGTCGGCCCGCTGGCCACGAACGTCCACGTCCTCGCCGATCCGGCGTCGCACGAGGCGATCGCGATCGACACCGCGATCCCATCCCTCGCCTGGATCTCGGACGAGCTCGCCGCCCGGAGCTGGACGCTGAAGCTGATCGTCTCCACGCACGGCCACTGGGACCACGTCGGCGACAACGCCCGGGTGGAGGCGGCGACGGGCGCCCGCGTCGCCGTCCACCCACTGGATCGCGACATGCTCGAACGACCCGCGCCGCGCTGGGCGCCGTTCGAGATCCCGCCCTCGATCCCCGCGGTCGAGCTCGCCGAGGGCGGCGAGATCCGGTTCGGGTCGATCCGGCTCCGTGTCCTCCATACGCCGGGTCATACCCCGGGCTCGGTCTGCCTCCAGGCCGTCGACGAGGGACTGCTCTTCAGCGGTGACACGCTGTTCGCCGGGGGCTGGGGGAGGGTGGACCTGCCGGGCGGGTCGGCCGAGGCGATCGTCGCCTCGCTCATCCGCCTCTCCGGGCTCGAGGCGCCGACCCACGTCCTGCCCGGTCATGGTCCGGAGACGACGATCGGCCGCGAGCGACCCTGGCTGGACCTCGTGAGGACGACCGGCCGGTTGCCGACGTAGGCGTCCGGCGGGCGGCGCCCTACCCGTTGCGGAGGGTCGACGTGTCGACGACCTCGAGCATCGATCCGGTGATCCGGCCCAGCAGATGGAGGTCGTCGTCGCTCCAGCGCGAGTCGGACGTCCCCGAGAGGTAGTAGGCGGAGCCGTTGTCGGCGAGGATCATCCCGTACTGCTTGAGCGCGGTCAGGATGAACCGCGCCTGCCAGGGATAGCTGCTGATGTCGACGCTGGCCTTGAGGCGGAGGCGAAGGCCCATCGGCGGGAGGCTCGTGCCGGTCCCGGCGCCGGCGTCATGGCGTGCCGGGTAGATGTGCGCCGAGCGGGTCGTCGGAACGGTGAACCGGATCGCGTGATGGATCGCACCGCTCGCGACCTCGTTGTACCGGACGAGGCCCGGGTAGATCGGCAGACCGGCGGCGTCCGCCGACGTCCAGCCGTCGGGCCGAAGCGCGTTCGACAGCAGGCTCCACGTCGCGCCCGAGCCGGCCCGCCAGCGTCCGGTCGAATGGTCGGCCGCGTACAGCTCCCAGAGCCGGCAGGCTGAGCGATCGATCATCAGCAGATGGCGATCGCCGCCCGCGCCCGCGCCCTCGATGAGCGGGTTGGCGGGGATCGGATAACCGACCTGGTCGGATTCGGACGGCCAGGTGAAGGTCACGGTCGAGCGGGGTGTCGACGCGGAGACGACGTTGAAGGGGATCCCGTAGCCGGCGAACGTGCCGAAGTCCGGATGGAGCGTCTTCGTCAGGCCCATCGTCGTCATGAGCGTCGCCGAGTTCGACGCGACCGGCAGGCTGTCGACCCGCTTGTTCCAGACGTTGGTCGCGGGGAACGTCTCCGAGCACTGCGTCGGTGCCGGGGGCGGGGTGATCGGGACCCGCGAGCCGATCGGCGGCGAGACCGGGGCGCCGATGCTCATCGCGAGCGCGATGGCTGAACCGGCAACGCGGATCGACCGGAGTCTCCGGAGCTGCATGGACGGATCGTCGCCCGGCGGGGGCGGCCCGCGACTGGTCCGATGGTCCCGGTCGGTGCCGATCCGCATCGCCCCTTCTGCTTGGACGGCTCCGGGTCACGCGTCCAACCGGCGCGCGGCGACTTCAATCGACCGCGAACGGCTTCTCGTACGCGATGTGCATCGACTCCCGCCGGAACCCCATCGCCTCATACACCCGGAGCGCGCCGCTGGGGTTCTCCGCGTCGACCCCGAGCGCCGCCTCGGCAAGCCCCTGCTCGCGCAGGTCCCGGAGCGACCGCGCGATCAGCGCCGACGCGACACCGCGCTTCCGCCAGGGTCGCCGGACGCTGATGT
>JBPYEM010000289.1:0-2882 GCA_051985205.1 Candidatus Limnocylindrales bacterium
GCCCCGGGTCACGACCGCGTCGACCCCGTGGGTGACGACAGAGCTGCGCACGAGCAGCTCGCCGGAGGCCTTCGCCGCGGAGTAAGGCGAGCGCGGGGCCAACGGGTCGCCTTCACGGGACCGCCCCTCGAGGACCGCCCCGTAGACCTCGTCGGTCGACACCTGGAGGAAGCGGACGGGCGGCCGACCGGCCGCGAGGCGTTCCTCCGACGCCGTCCGGACCGCCTCGAGCAGGACGTGGACGCCGATCACGCCCGTCCGCAGGAACGCCTCCGGGTCGAGGATGCTCCGGTCGACATGGGATTCGGCCGCGAAGTTGACGACGGCATCCGCGTCCCCGACCAGTGGTCGGACGACCTCCGGGTCGGCGATGTCTCCCTCGACGAACCGGTAGCGAGCGGCCGCCTCGGGGTCGCGTTCCACCGCTGCGAGGTTCGAGCGGTTGCCCGCGTACGTCAGCTTGTCGAGGACCGTGATGCGCGCGCCGTCCCGTCGCGAGAGGACGTCGCGGACATAGGCACTGCCGATGAAGCCGGCGCCGCCGGTGACGAGGAGGCGGGCGTTCGGGTCCAGCCGTGACGCGGCTGCCCTGCGGGACGGTTCACCCGCTTCGGCCGCGGCCACCTCAGCCGACCGGCCGGTCGACGGGGCGCGCGAGGCGGCCGGCCTGGTCGTCGTCGCGAGCGAGCTCCGCCGCACGGATCAGGGAGGGGACGGTGCCCGCATCGGTCCACTGGCCCTCGTAGACCCGGTGGAAGAGACGACCGTCGGGGATGTAGTGATTGAGGACGTCCGTGATCTCGAACTCGCCGCGGCCCGACGGCGCCAGCGCGTTGATCACCGTGAAGGCATCCGGGCGGAGGAAGTAGACGCCGATCGGGATCAGGTCGCTCTTCGGGACCTTCGGCTTCTCCTCGAACCCGACAACGTTGCCGCCGGCGTCGAGCTCCGCGACGCCGAACCGCTCCGGGTCGGGAACGCGGTAGAGGAGCGTCCCCGCGCCCCACGGGCCCGCCTCGAACTCGCGGGCGACGTCGGCCAGCGCGGGGCCGCGGAGGATGTTGTCGCCGAGGACGCAGCAGAACGCGTCGTCGCCCACGAAGTCCCGGGCAAGTCCGATCGCGTGGGCGATCCCGAGCGCCTCGTGCTGGTAGCGATAGGTCAGGTCGAGGCCGAAATGGCTGCCATCGGCGAGCAGCTCGACGACGTCGCCGACGCTCTTGCCACCGACGATCACGAGCACCTCGCGGACGCCCATGCCGGCCAGCGTCTCGATCGGGTAGTAGATCATCGGCCGGTCGTAGATCGGCAGCAGGTGCTTGTTCGTGACGATCGTCAACGGGAAGAGCCGGGTCGCCGTCCCGCCGGCGAGGACGATTCCCTTCATCGACGGGTCACGGTAGCAGAGGCGATCCGCTCGGCCGCGGCGTCGCGGTCGTCTTCGGCGTCGGCTGGATGCACGGCTGCTCCCCGCCGGGGATCACCCCGCCGGCTCCTGTCTTCGAGCAGTCGATCGGCGTGTCGCCCGCGTCCGGGATCCCGCCGACGTAGTCGAGCACGACGAGGACGTACGAGACCTTGTCGAGGTCCGTCGTGGGCTGGAGGAAGGCCGTCTGGACGACCGAGCTCGCCTCCTTCTTGACGTCCGTCACGACGCCGATCAGCAACCCCTTCGGATACGGCGATCGGATCCCGCCCGGAAGCTCGATGCCGGCGGTCAGGACCTGCTCGCCCGGGACGACCGTCTGCGTCGAATCGATGTTCTGCATCACGAGCGCGCCACCCAGCTGCCCCACGACATCGCCGGTCGCGCCATTCGTCTCCGTCGCCCCGATCACCGTCGACGACCGGTCGCTGATGAGCGTCACGATCGCGAACGTCGGCCCCACGTCGCTCACCCGGCCCACGAGCGCGCCGCCCTCGGCGATGACGACGTCACCCTTGGCGATCCCGTCGTCCGAGCCTTTCGACAGCGTCACGGACCGGCGGACCTCGCTCGAATCGCGGGCGATCACGACCGCCGCCGCCGTCTGGTAGGAGAACGAGCCCTTCAGCTGGAGGAGCGTGTTCAACGACTCGTTCTCCTGCTCGAGCGCCTTCGCCCGGAGGTTCTCCGCCGAGAGCCGCTCGTTCTCCCGCCGGAGCGCGGCGTTGTCCGTGTGGAGGCGCTCGATGTCGCCGACGGCCGAGACGGTGCCGGCAATCGTGTCCGCGACGTCGTGGATCGCCCCCTGGACCGGCCGCATCGCGAAGGCGACCGCATTCTGGAACTCCGTGATCAACGGGCTCGAGGAGATCGCCATGAGGATCATCGTGGACGCCAGGAGCGCCGTGAACGCGACAGCCCGGCGACGAGCGGCCCGGGTCGCGAACAGGGACGTCATGCTGGAAACACCGAACGCCGGGTCTCTTGGTCAGCAGGCCAGGTCAGGCCGCTGCGACCGTCGCCGGGCGAGATCCGAGGCCGAGCTCCGCGAAGCCATCCTTCGCGGTCTACCGTGGCGGCCGGGCGTACGTGTCGGCGACGAGGACCCGATCCATCCGGTCCAGCTCCTGGAGGACCACGCCGGTCCCCCGGGCGACACAGGTGAGCGGGTCGTCGGCGACGTGAACCGGCATCTGGGTGGCATCGGCGACGCGGCGGTCCAGACCGGCCAGGAGGGCACCCCCGCCGGCGATCACGATCCCCTGGTCCATGATGTCGGCGACGAGCTCCGGCGGGGTCTCCTCGATCGTGTCCTTGATCGTGTCGACGATCTGGACGACGGACGGCTCGATCGCCTCGCGGATCTGGTCCGCGCCGACCTCGACGCTCCTTGGCAGGCCCGTGAGGAGGTCGCGACCGCGGAGGCTCACCCGCTGGGCGTCCCAGTCGCCGGGGT
>JBPYEM010000290.1:0-2634 GCA_051985205.1 Candidatus Limnocylindrales bacterium
CGGCGCGACGCTCGCCGCGCTCGTCAATCAGGCCCAGAACGCGTTCGTGGGCGGCGCGGCGCCCGGCCGGCTCGGCAACGCCCACCCGAACATCGTTCCGTACGAGACGTTCGAGACAGCCGACGGGGCGATCGCGGTCGCGGTCGGCAGCGAGCGGCAGTGGCCGCGGTTCTGCCGAGCCGTTGGGCTGCCAGCCCTCGCGGACGATCCACGGTTCGCCTCGAACGGCGACCGAGTCACGAATCGCGCCGAGCTGATCCCGACCCTCGCGGCGCGGTTCGCGGAACGGCCGTCCGGCGAGTGGCTGGCCGCCCTCGACGACGCGGAGATCCCGGCGGGACCGATCAACGACGTCGCGGCCGCGTTCGACTCGCCGTGGGCGACGGGTCGAACGGTCGAGGTGACCCACCCCCGGACGGGCCGCACCCGGCAGGTGGCGCCGGCCTTCACGCTCTCGGCCACGCCGGCGACGATCCGGGGCGCGCCTCCGGCGCTCGGCGAGGCGACGGACGACATCCTGCATGAGCTGGGCGAGGACGATGCCTCGATCGCCACGCTGCGCGCCGCCGGCGTGATCTGACCGTCAGAGCTCCTGGCGACGGAACGACAGCCAGGCGAGCCCCAGGGAGCCGAAGATCACGACGAGCGTTCCCACGAGCGGCCGGACCAGCTCCGCACCCTCCCGGCCGAGGGCGATCGTCCGGGCCGGCCCGACGAGGCCGGTCGGGAGCCACGGCGCAACCGGCGGCAGGGCGCTCAGGATCCCGATCACGATCAGGGCGACGATCCCGAGGCCCGCCGCCGCGAGCGCGGACCGGGTCAGCGTGCTGCCGAGGAACGTGATCGCGGCCCACGACATCAGGAGGAGCCAGTCGAGCACGATCGTGGCGATGGCGCCGGTGAGCGACAGCGGCTCGAACAGGACGAGCGTGTAGAACCAGGCGCCGGCGACGGCGAGGACGAGCGCCGCCCCGAGCGTGACGCCGATCGCGACGAGCTTCGCGACGAGGAATCCGGCCCGGCTGACCGGCTTCGCGAGGAGGAGGGCGGCGGTGCCACGCTCCTTCTCGGTTGCGACGGAGCCCATCGCCAGCAGGATCGCGATGAGGGCGCCGAACTGGGTGACGTTCTTCGCCAGCTGATCGATCGAGTCCGCCGCGGTCGGCGGAGGCAGGACGATCGGCAGCTGATCGCCCGCGACTGCCTTCAGGAGCTCCGGCGTGAACCGGGCGAGGAGTGGCGAGCCGAGCCCGATCAGCAGGAACACGACGCCGACGAGGGCGAGGCGCGAGGTCCGCCACTGCTCGAGCAGCTCCTTGCGGAGGAGCGTCGCCGCGCCCGTCACAGGTCCCTTTCCGTCATGGATCGCCGACCTCCCTCGCCCGGACGAAGCCGCGGCCATCGAGCTCGTCCGGTCCCGGCGGACCGACCAGCTCGAGGAAGACCTCCTCGAGCGTCGGCCGGGCCCGCTCGAACGACGCGAGCCGGACCCCGGACTCGACGACCATCGGCAGAACTGCCGCGCTCGCGGCCTCGGCGTCGCCGATCGCGACCCGGATGATGCCGCCGGGCTCCGCCGTGACGCCCGTCGTCCAGCCGGCGGCTCGCAACCGCTCCACGAGCGCGGCGACGGCCGCCTCCTGGTGGGGCTCGACCACGAGACGGTAGATCGGCCGCGCGTGCGTCGCGAGGAGATCGTCGAGCGACCCTTCGGTCACGAGTCGTCCCCGATCGAGGATCGCGACGCGGTCGCAGACCCGCTCCACGTCGGCGAGCACGTGCGTCGACAGGACGACGGTCGTTTGGCCTCGAAGGCCCTCGATCAGGTCGAGCAGGTCGCGCCGGCCCTCGGGGTCGAGGGAGCTGACGGGCTCGTCGAGGAAGAGCACGTCCGGGTCATGGATCAGCGCCTGGGCGATCCCGAGGCGCTGCCGCATCCCACCGGACCAGCCGCCGATCCGGCGGCTCGCGGCGGCGGTCAGCCCCGTCCGCGCCAGCATCGCGTCGACGCGGGCACTGAGCTCCGGGGCCGCGATGCCGCTCAGTCGCCCGGCCAGCTCGAGCAGCTCCCGGCCTCGCATCCACGAATAGAACCGGGGGTCCTGGTCGAGATAGCCGATGCGTCGGTGGAGGTCCGGGCGATCCAGCCCGACCGCGATCCCCGCAACCGACGCGGTTCCCGCGGTCGCGGCCGCGAGCCCGGTCAGGATCCGGATCGTCGTCGTCTTGCCGGCGCCGTTCGGTCCCAGCAAGCCGAAGATCGAGCCGGCCGGCACGTCGAGGTCGAGACCGTCGAGGGCCTGGACGGCGCCGTAGCGCTTGGTGAGGCCGCGGGCCACGATCGCGGCATCGCTCGAGGCGGGCCTCGCCGGACTGCTTCCCGCCGCAGCCGCCGCCGGCCCGGTTCCGCCGCCGCCGGCCGGCGTCGACGTCGCCGGCGGCGTCGTCAGGCTCACGCTTCCTCCCGGCCGGCGAGGAAGTAGATGATCGGGCCGATCACGTTGACGAACACGATCACGAGGACCCAGACGAGCTTGCTGCCACCGCGAACTCGGCGCTCCTCCTTCTCGAGGTCGAAGAGCGCAGCGATCATCAGCCCGAGCTGGATCACGATGATCGGGGCGAGCAGCGCGA
>JBPYEM010000291.1:0-10131 GCA_051985205.1 Candidatus Limnocylindrales bacterium
GCGTCGAACGGAAAGCCCGCCTCGATTCGGTATCGCCGACCGGTCACCGCAATCACCTTCCCGTCGGGGTCGAGGATTGCCACCTCGTTCCCCACTCGCCGACCGGTGAATTTCGGCCACCACATCACGGGCAGCTTGCGGCCCACCATCCCGAAGTCTCCGGCCTCGACGACGACGGATGTTCCGCGATCGCCGTCGACGACGAGCCGGCCCGCTGTCCACCAGCCGAGGCTGCACGCACCGGTCCGGCCGTCGACCGGTTGCTGGCTGTGAACCAGTTCGAACGCGTCCACGGGTGAGGGCAGGACGCCGTCGCAGCTGATCAGCCAGACGGCCAGCGCAAGGATCGTGACGGCCTGACGCATCTGTCCCTCCACTCACCATTCTCGGAAGTTGGGCTGTCCCAGGTCGTTGACCGGCAGGGCGGGCCGATTCGGTTAGTTGATCTGACCGCAGGCAGCGAGCGACGGCTCATCCGGCGCCGTGTGGATGTGGACGATGTACGGACTCGCCGTGAGCGCTGCGAGCGTGATCGCGATCAGCGACGTCGATTTCCCGTGTCTGGTGTCGTTGAGGTAGTAGATCTTCGACTCGTCGATCCTGGCGCACGTCCCCGGCGTCACCGCCCCCGGCATGTCCGGGTTGGAGTTGTCCTCAACGCTGATCACGACCTGCGTTTGACCGCCACCGGCGTCCGACAGCGTCGCAGTACCGAAGACTCCACTGTCGCCGGCCGCGGCCAGCGTCACGGTCCTGGTGGCACCGGTCGGGGCGATCGATGGCGATCCTGCCGCAGCCGAGGCGGTCGAGCCAGCGGCCGCGATGGACGGGGACGCCGATGAAGCGGGCGGAGCCGACGCGACGACGCCGCGAGAGCACGCAGCGGCGACGAGGATCGTGAGGACGCCGATACCCGTCGGCCGGTGCAGCCCTCTCGACGACGCGTTCGTCGACGGTGCGTCGCCGGTTCGCCGTCGCTGATCGTGAGGAGTCGGTGGCACCGGTCGACGATACCGACGGGCCGTTCGTCGCCCGTCTCCTCTTTGGCACGGGCAACTCCGCCTTTCGTCGAGGAGCCGTCAGCCGGAGACACGCCTCGTGGTGCCGAAGGTGGGATTCGAACCCACACGAGGTTGCCCTCAGCGGTGTTTGAGACCGCCGCGTCTGCCATTCCGCCACTTCGGCTGGTGATCGCCGCGCTCCGGCGCCGGCCGCAATCCTAGCCGACCGCCAGCGTGGTTCCGGCGCGCACCAGGGTCGGAACCCGGCCGGCGAGCGAGGCGTCTGGCGCAGGACCCGATGCTAGACTCGCCGCGCCTCACACTCGCCGTCCGGAGGGACCCCCTCATCGTGGAGGACCTTCGCTCGACGACGGTCGCCGACGACCCCGTCCAGCGCCGCGACCTCATCCTGCTCGAGCGAGCCCGTGGCGGCGACCTCGACGCCTTCAACGACCTCGTCGTCTGCTACCAGGAGCAGCTGTTCGCCTTGATCGTGCGGATGGTTCCCGACCGCGACCAGGCCGCCGACTGCGTCCAGGAGGCGTTCTTCTCCGCCTACCGGAACCTCGCCAGCTTCCGTGGCGGGATCGTCAAGTCGTGGCTCAACCGGATCGCGATCAACGCGGCGATGGACATCCAGCGGGCCCGCAAGCGCCGCCCAGCGCAGCCCTATCCGGAGCTGGAGGACGACAGCTGGCAGCCGCCGGCCGGTGAGGAAGCCGACCCGGTCCACACGGCGCTCACGACCGAGCGCCACACCGTCCTCAACCAGGCGATGTCGACGATCACGGACGACCAGCGCGCCGCGATCGTCCTGTTCGACGTCGAGGGCTACGACTACCAGGAGATCGCCGCCATGACCGGCGTGTCCCTCGGGACCGTGAAATCCCGGATCCACCGCGGCCGCCTCGCCCTCCGAGATCGACTCGCGGACCGAATGGACCTGTTTCGTGGCTGAGCGGAACCACGGCCGGAACGAGGTCGTCTGACGACCATGCCCCACGTTCGCGAGGTCGGTGCGACCCCCCACGACGACCACGACGCGATGCTCGTGGCCGCGCTCGCGGCCGGCGACCTCGCCGGCACCGAACGCGACGCGGCCATCGCCCTGATCGGGGCCTGCGCCGAGTGCGCGAGCCTCCACGACGATCTCCAGGCGATCGCCCGAGCGACGGCGAAGCTGCCGCCTCCGTTGCCGATGCCGGATCGCGATTTCCGGATCTCGGCGCAGCAAGCCGGGCGCCTTCGGCGGGGCGGTTGGCGCCGGCTCCTGCCAACCGCTCTTGGGCAGGCGACCTTCACGCGCCCGCTCGGGGTCGGGCTGGCGACGTTCGGGCTGATCGGGCTGGTCGTGACGAACGTGTCGATCGGCTTGTCGATGGGCTCCGCTGCTTCGGCGCCGGAGGCGTACAGCACTGGCGGCGGCGGAGCGGCAGCGGCGCCGGCGGACCAGAACGCCGCCGGATCGGCCGCACCGGACATCATGAGCGGCGAGGGGTCCGCGGCCGGGTCCGTCGCGCCGGCCGCCTCGGCGATGGCCACTCCATCCGCTGCCCCGTCCATGGTCTCCATCATTCCCAAATCGACGGCCGCGACCGGCGGTGCCGGCGGGGGGAGCGAGGCGGCTGGTTCGCCTCAGCGTTCCGCGGCCGCCAGCAGCTCGGACGGGAGGCTGTCCGTCGCCGGCGGTTCGGGACCGGCCGCGACGGCGGTCGTGCCCCCGGCAGGCCAGGAGGGCCACGTCGTCCCGTCGAGCGGCGGCCCATCCGTCTCGACGATTCGGAACATCGTGTTCGCGGGGGCGATTCTGATCGGACTGGCGCTCCTGATCCTCGCCCGACAGGCCCGTCGCCTCAGCTGATCGAAGCCGGCCGGGGGCGCGGTCCGAGACCCTCCGGCAGCCGGTCCGCAGGACCCTCCGGCAGCCGGTCCGCGGGACCCTCGCGGGTACAATTCACGCGTGCCCACCGAACGTCTGATGCTCCTCGACGGGTACGGGCTCGTCTACCGCGGCTACTTCGCGTTGCCGCCCCTGACGACCTCCAAGGGTGACCTTGTCAACGGCGCGTTCGGGTTCGCGAGCATCGTCCTTCGCGGCATCCAGGACCTCCAACCGCAGTACATCGCGGTCTCGTTCGACCTGCCCGGACCCACGTTCCGGCACGAGCAATACGCGGACTACAAGGCGACGCGCACGAAGATGCCGGACGACCTGCGCGACCAGTTCCCGAAGGTCCGCGAGATCGTGAAGGCACTCCGGATCCCGGTCTACGAGATGGCGGGGTACGAGGCGGACGACGTCATCGGCACGATCACGAAGCAGCTCGACGACCGGGCGGAGCTGGAGACGACGATCGTCACCGTCGATCTCGACATGCTCCAGCTCGTCACGCCGCGGGTCCGTCTGATGACGACCCGCTCCGGCGTCGAGAACACCGTGATGTACGACGTTGCGAAGATCGACGAGCGGTTCGGCCTGCGGCCGGACCAGATGGTCGACTACAAGGCGCTCAAGGGCGATCCGACGGACAACATCCCGGGCGTGCCCGGGGTCGGTGAGAAGACGGCCGCGAAGCTGATCCGCGACTTCGGTGATCTCGACACCCTGCTCGCGCGACTCGACGACGTCACGCCGGCGAAGCTCGGCGAGAAGCTGCGCGAGCACCGGGACCAGATCCTCATGGGCCGCGAGCTGTCGCGGATCGTCCGCGACCTCCCCGTGACGATCGACCTTGAAGCCGCCCGGCTCGACGACTATGACCGCGACACCGTCGTTCGGCTCTTCCGCGAGTACGAGTTCCGGACGCTGATCGAACGGCTGCCACCCATGGCCGGCGAGTCCGCAGAGCAGCGGACCGAGGCTCTCCGGTCCGTCGCCGAGAGCGGCTACGTGCCTGCGGCGCGTGTCGCCGGGCGACCCGACGGCTGGGGCCCGAACCGCGCGGGTGGCGTCGGCGGCCGACCGGAGAGCGGCGAGCTCCAGCTGCGCCTCGACTTCGAGGCAGTCGCTGCGGCCCGCGGCGGCAGCCCGAACGGCCCAGCGGACGCAGCCGCCGCCGCCGCGGCTTTGGGCGACGGCGCGGAGGAACGCGAGGCCGCCCCGATCGGCGACCTGCCGACGGCGCTCGCCGCCGCGATCGTCGATCCCGGCCGGATCGAGGTCCGGACCGCCGACCGGATCGCCGAGCTTCGCGACTGGCTGTCGGCGCAGTCGCTCGTGGGGATCGCGCTCGTCGCCGACGATCCGCGCCCGCGGCGGGGGACGCCACTCGCCCTGGCGGTCGCCGGAAGCGACGGACGAGTCGTCGCCGCTGACGGAGCCGAGGCTGCCGCGGCGTTCCGGCACCTCGCCGAGGACGTCGCGGTGCCGCTCGTCGGCCATGAGGTCAAGCCGGTCCTGGTCGCCCGGTTCGCCGAGGACGAGCGCGCAGCGCCGACGCCCGTTGCCTTCGATACCCAGATCGCCGCGTACATCCTCAACGCCGCGCTCCGCAGCCAGACGATCGCCGACGTCGTGGCCGAGAACCTGGACCAGATCCTGCCGCCCGCGAACGAGCTTCCGGCGACGGCCCGAGCCGGCATCGAGGCGCTGTCCGCCCTGGCGGTCCGGGACCCGCTCCAGCGGCGCCTGGAGGAGGTCAAGCTCGACCGCCTCTTCCGCGACGTCGAGCTCCCGCTGATCCCCGTCCTGGCGCGGATGGAAGCGGTCGGCGTCGCGCTGGATCGCGAGGCGCTCTCGATCCTCGACCGCGAGTTCCGGACCGAGATCGACCGCCTGGAGTCGGAGATCTACCGCGACGTCGGCCACGAGTTCAACCTCGGTAGCCCCAAGCAGCTCGAGCAGGTGCTGTTCTTCGAGCTGAACCTGCCGAAAGGCCGGAAGACGAAGACCGGTTACTCCACCGACGCCTCCGTCCTCGAGGACCTCCGGCCCGCCCATCCGATGATCGACAAGCTCCTCGAGTGGCGGGTCTACACCAAGCTCCGGTCGACGTACGTCGAGGCCCTGCCGAACCTGATCTCCGAGCAGGACGGTCGCCTTCATACGACGTTCCACCAGGCCGTCGCGGCGACCGGCCGGCTGTCGTCGTCCGATCCGAACCTCCAGAACATCCCGATCCGGACCGCCCTCGGCCGGCGGATCCGGCGGGCGTTCGTCGCCGGCTCCCGGGACCGCACGCTGCTCGCCGCGGACTACTCGCAGATCGAGCTGCGGATCCTGGCCCACGTCTCCGGCGACGAGCACCTCAAGGACGCCTTCGCCCGGAACGCGGACATCCACCGCGAGACGGCGGCCAGGGTCCTCCACAAGGAGCCCGCGGACATCAGCCACGGCGAGCGGTCGATGGCGAAGATGGTGAACTTCGGGCTCGCCTATGGCATGAGCGATTTCGGGCTCGCGTCTCGCGCCAACATCCCGCGTCAGGAGGCGCAGGAGTTCATCAACTCCTACTTCGCGGCCTACTCCGGGATCAGCTACTACATGATGGCAATCCGCGAGCAGGCCCGGACGCAGGGCTTCGTCGAGACGCTCCTGGGACGGAAGCGCCAGATCCCGGAGCTCCGGGCGTCGAACCCCGCGCTCCGCGGCGCCGGCGAGCGGATGGCGATCAACATGCCGATCCAGGGGACCGCGGCGGACATCCAGAAGATCGCGATGATCCGGGTCGCGGAGCGGCTCGTCGCCGACGGCCTCCAGTCACGGCTGCTGCTGACGGTCCACGACGAGCTGCTGTTCGAGGTGCCGCGGGACGAGGTCGACCGGCTCGCGGGGATCGTCCGGGAGACGATGGAATCGGCGCTGCCGCTGTCCGTGCCGCTCACCGTCGACGTCAAGGTCGGCGACGACTGGGAGGGGATGACGCCCCTCACCCGCGAGGATGCGATCGCCGCCGAGCTCGGCGAGGAGCCCGAGGAGGCGCCACTGGCGCCGCTCGCCTCCTAGGCCGGTAGGCTTCGGCCATGCCCGAGCTGCCCGAGGTCGAGACCGTCGCCCGCGACCTTCGACCGTTGATCACCGGCGCGACCATCGTCGACGCCAGCACGTTCTGGCCCCGGACGCTGCGAACCGGCACGCCGGACGACTTCGCGGAGGGGATTGCTGGGCGACGCGTGGAGGCCGTCGGCCGTCGCGGCAAGCAGCTGGCGATCGAGCTGTCCGGGCCGGCGCTGCTGACGATCCACCTGAAGATGACGGGCCAGCTCTTCGTCGTCCCGCAGGGCCGGCCCGAGGACCCCTACGTCCGGCTCGTCCTCACCCTGGACGACGGCCGTGAGGTCCGCTTCCGGGACATCCGGAAGTTCGGTCGGGTCGCGCTGTACCTCGCCGACGACGACCCGTTCGCCGCGGTCGGGCCGGAGCCGCTCTCCGACGCGTTCACCGTCGCCGCGTTTCGGCGACGGTTGCGGGCGCGCAAAGGCCGGCTGAAGTCGCTGCTCCTCGACCAGACGTTCGTCGCCGGCGTCGGCAACATCTACGCCGACGAGGCGCTGTGGGCGGCCAAGCTCCATCCGCTGCGGACGGCGCGCACGCTTCGGCCGCCAGACGAGCGGCGGCTCTGGATCTATCTCCGTCGCATCCTCGCCGAGGCGGTCTTCCGGCGCGGGTCGTCGATCGACGACTACACCGCGCCCGACGGTGACGGCGAGATGCAGGAGCACCTCGCGGTCTACCAGCGGACCGGCGAGCCGTGTCTCCGCTGCGGCCGGCCGATCCGGCGGATCGTCGTCGGCGGCCGGGCGACCCATTTCTGCTCGTGGTGCCAGCGATTGCCGACCGCCGACCGTGTCGGCCCCGGCGTAGCCGCAATCCTCCGGACGATGTCGATTCCGGATCGCGCCGGGCGGCGGTGGTCGGACCTGCCGGCCGGGGAAGGCCGTGTCGGACCGACCGGGGAGCGGAGGCCAACGCCCCGGAACGGGACCGGCCGCGCCGAGCGGACCCGGCGGGCCGCGGCCACGCGTCGGGCGGCCGCTCGCGCCTCCGTCGGCGGCTGAGCCGTGTCCGTCCTCCGCCTCGACCACGTGCGTCGCGAGGTCGGCACGTTCGTCATCCTCGACGACATCACGGCCGCGATCGCCGTCGACGATCGGATCGGGCTGGTCGGCCAGAACGGTGCGGGCAAGACGACGTTGCTGCGGATCGCCGCGGGCCGCGACGAGCCGGATGCCGGCTCCGTCCACCGCAAGCGGGGGCTGACGCTGGGCCTGCTCGCCCAAGAGTCCCATTTCGACGCCGCGTTCATGGCCGCACCGGACCTGCGGGCTGCGGTCCGCCAGGGCGCGGCTCACCTCGATGCGATCGCGGCGCACCTTGCGGATCTCGAGTCCGGCGGTCACGCCGCTGGGGCGGAGTACGCGGACCTCCAGCACACCTTCGAAGCGCTCGGCGGCTACACGCTCGACCTGCGGGTCGACGAAGCCCTGTCCGGTCTCGGCTTCACGCGCGACGAGTGGGCCAAGCCGCCGACGGCCCTGTCCGGCGGCGAGCAGACGCGGGCGACGCTTGCTCGGCTCGTCATCGCGCAGCCGGACCTCCTGCTGCTGGACGAGCCGACGAACCACCTCGACATCGGCGCGATCGAATGGCTGGAGGAGCATCTCCGACGTCGCCATGGCGCCCTGCTCGTCGCCTCCCACGACCGGGCGTTCCTCGACAACACGGTCGGCCGGATCTGGGAGCTGCGCGACCGCGGCTTGACGGCGTTCCGTGGCGACTACACCGCCTACCACCGCCAGCGCGAGGAGCGCGACGCGAGGGCGGTCAAGGACGCCGAGACGCACGCCGAGTCCATCGAGCGGGAGCGCGAGCTCGTCCAGCGCTACCGATCGCACCGAAAGTTCAGCAAGATGCACGAGCACGAGGCGCGGCTCGAGAAGCTCCAGGCGTCTCGCGTGGAGGCGCCGCGGGCGAAGCGATCGCTGCGGCTTCCGGCCGGGGCACTGGCCGGTGGCGGCGCCGCGCGATCCGGCGAGATCGTGGTCCGAGCGGAGGGCCTCGTCGTCGGCTACCTGCCGGGTCGCGGCGCGATGGATGCCGACGGGCGCCCATCGTCCGAGCCGAAGCGGGTGGCGACGGCGCCGTTCCTCGCGGCGCAGCGAGGCGAACGGATCGGGATCGTCGGCCCGAACGGGGCCGGCAAGACGACGCTGCTCCGGACGATCGCCGGCGACCTCCCGCCGCTCGACGGCGCGCTGTCGTTCGGAAACGCCGTCCAGCCGGGCTACCTCGCCCAGCTGCGAACCGCCGCGATCCCGGGTGCCACGGTCCTCGACGCCATCCTCGAGGCGATCCCCGTCACCCCCGGCGAGGCGCGCTCGTTCCTCGCCCGGTTCCTCTTCCGTGGCGACGACGCGTTCAAGGAGGTCCGGTCACTGTCCGGTGGTGAGCGCTCGCGTCTGGAGCTCGCCCTGCTCGGGATCCTGCCGTCGAACCTCCTGCTGCTCGACGAGCCCACCAACCATCTCGACATCCCGGCTCGCGAAGCGATCGAGTCGTTCCTCCTCGACTCGCCCGCGACGCTGCTCGTCGTCTCGCACGATCGGCGGCTGCTCGAGACGGTCTGCGATCGGCTGTGGGTGGTCGACGACGGGCTCGCCGTTCCGTTCGATGGCGGGTGGTCGGCGTGGCGCAGCGCCATCGCTGACGGCTGGACCGTCCATGACGCCGCCGAGCTTGAGGCCCGCCGGTTGCGACCCGTTCGCGCGGAGGTCCCCGCGGCGCGCGATGCACGCGAGGCAGTTCTGGCGGGCCGATCGGCGGTCGCGGGAGCCAATGGAACCGAGGCCGTGGCGGCCGCCCCGCGTTCGACTCCCTCGCCGGTCCGCCGATCCCCGCGCGAGAAGCTCTCGAAGGACGCCTACCGGCGGCAGAAGACGACAGTCGATGCGGAGCTGACGCGACTGGGCCTCCGGAAGAGCCAGCTCGAGCTGTCGATGTCGTCGCCGGCGATCGCCGCGAACTTCGTCGAGCTGCGGCGGGTCACGAGCGAGCTCGCGGACGTCGAACGAGCCCTGGCGGCCGCCGAAGACGCCTGGCTCGACCTCGAGGAGCGCGCCCCATGACCGTCGGGCGGATGGCGTCGCCCGACGCAGACCCCCAGCGTCGGCGCGCGTGAGATGAGTTCGACGGCTTCCGGTGGTGGTCCGCCGGGTCGGTGTCTGGTGATCGGCCTGACCGGGCCCATCGGCTGTGGCAAGAGCACGGTCGCCGGCTGGCTGGCGGAGCGCGGCGCGGTCGTCATCGATGCCGACGAGGTTGCCCGGGCCGTGACCGCGCCCGGTGAGCCGACCCATGACCTGATCCTCGAGCGGTTCGGCGAGGTCGTCCGGAGTCACGATGGCGTTCTCGATCGGGGAGGCCTCGCCCGCATCGTCTTCACGGATCCGCGGCGATTGGCCGAGCTCGAGGCGATCGTCCATCCCGCGGTTCGGCCACGGATCCTGGCGGCGATCGAGGACGCACGCGCGTCGGGCGCGCCGGCCGTTGCGGTCGAGGCGATCAAGCTGGTCGAGTCCGGGCTCGCCGCGCTCTGTGACGAGGTCTGGCTCGTGACCTGCTCGTCGGTGGTTCAACGAGAGCGGGTGATGGAGCGCGGCGCGGCGCCGGACGACGCCGATCGCCGGATCGCTGGTCAGGCCGGGATGACGGAGCGGCTCCGGCGGAGCGCGACCCGGATCATCGAGACGACCGGACCGCTCAACGATGCGCGCGCGCGTGTGGCCGCGGCCTGGGTCGCGGCGCTGGAGTCGACCTGAGCGCGTTCCTGCGCGGCCGCTAGTTCGTGAGTTTCAGGACGTACGAGCCCAGGTACCGCGGACAGGCAAGGGCAGAGCACGTCGAGAGCGTCAGCCGGTCGCTCGTGAAGGCCTGCTCGAAGTAGCCGTTGATGTGCTTCGCGGAGCCGGCCGTCGCGCTGACGACGTGGAACGTCGCCCAGCCCATGAAGTTCCCGCCCGCGTCGACGATCGCGACCGGCAGGTCGAGCCCGGAGAGATACGTGTTGACCTGCGTGTAGAGCGTGTTGTGGTTGCCCTGGTTGATCTGGCCGATGTACTCGCCGTACGACAGCGTCTCGTTCACGCTCACTGCGCCCGTGATGATGTCGGAGACGCCCTGGGTGTCGAGGTT
>JBPYEM010000292.1:0-2155 GCA_051985205.1 Candidatus Limnocylindrales bacterium
GGTCGTATCCGCCCGCCAGCGCCTCGGCCTCCGCCACCGCCCGCTGGTCCAGCCAGCTCAGCATCGGCAGGGTCTGACGGCCATCGGCGTCGACGGGAGCGAGATCGAACATCTGCGCGGTGATGCCGATCGCCTCGATGCCGTCGGCGCGGACGCGGCCGTCGGCAAGCAGCTCGCGTGTCGCCCCGGCGATGGCCGCCTCGATGTCGTCGAGGTCCTGCTCGACCCAACCCGCTTCGCGCGTCACGACGCCGTAGCCGCGCCGCGCGGAAGCGATGATCCGCCCGGCACGATCGACGACGACGGCCTTGACGCCGCTCGTGCCGATGTCCCAGGCGACGACGGTCACGGCCTACGCCCTGGGTGCACCGGTCGCGACCGCCGCGTCGGCCGCCCCGACGAACGCACCCCCCGCGAACGGGTCGACGGCCGCGAGACGCGTCATCGCCCCGCCCGTGTCCGCGGGCGCCTCGACGTACGGCCCACCGGCGAGTGCCCGCGCGAAGACGTCGATGAAGCGATCGTTCTGCTCGACCGTCCCGATCGTGACTCGGACGAAGGCGTCCTTCAGGCGATGGGCCGTCATCGCCCGGAGCAGCATGTTCTCGCGCCGGGCGAACTCGACGATCTCGCCGCTCGTCCGGCCCGTGCCAGAGACGTCGATCAGGACGAAGTTGCCCTCGGACGGGAACGGCACGACGCCCGCCATCTGGCGGACCGCGTCGAAGACGCGCTGCCGTTCGCTCGAGCTGAAGGATCGCCGCTCCTCGAGCTCCTCCGGGTGGTCCATCGCCGCAAGGCCGGCCCGCAGCGCGACCAGGCTCAGGCTGAACGGGATCCGGAGCCGCAGGAACGCATCGATGAGACTCGGCGACGCGATGCCATAGCCGAGACGAAGGGCCGCCAGCCCGAACGCCTTGGACATCGTCCGGGTGACGATCAGGTTCGGGTGGCGGGCGACGAGCGGCGCGAACGACGGCGCCCAGCCGCACTCGAGATACGCCTGGTCGACGATCGTCGGGACGCCGGCCGCCAGGACCTCCTCGAGCTCGGCCTCCGTCCAGCTGTTGCCCGTCGGGTTGTTCGGGCTGCACAGGAAGATGGCCTTGGTGCGCTCGTTGACGGCGGCGGCGATCGCGGGCACGTCGAAGCGGAAGTCGTCGGTCATCGGGATCAGCAGCGGCTCACCGCCATACAGCCGCGTCTGCGACTCGAAGAACGCGTACGTGGGAACGGAGATCACGACCTCGTCGCCGGGACCGACGAACGCTCGGGTCACGACGTCGAGGACCTCGGTCGAGCCGTTGCCGAGGATCACGCTCGCTGGATCGACGTCATTGAACCGGGCGATCGCCGCCCTCAGGTCCTCCCCGGAGTTCGGATAGAAGTTCGAGATCTGGAGGGCGGCCATCGCCGCGGCGATCACCGTCGGCGAGGGGGGCAGCGGACACTCGTTCGACATCAGCCGGTCGAGCTCGCGATGGCGCCAGGCGAAGTCGTGATGACGGGCGTCGTAGGGCGACGCCGACGCGATGCCGGGGCGCAGGAAGTCCTCGACCGGAAGGTGCGTCATCGATGTCCTCGAGGTCGGTGGCTCGCGCCGCCGTCAGGCTGGGTGCGGTGCGAGCCTGGGGGTCCCGGCTCGCACCGCCGTGGGGTTCAGGTCCCGGATTCGGCGAGGGCCGGGACGGCCTCCGCATCCGCGGCACCCGGGACGCCGGCCTCGCCGCGTACCAGCCGGCCGCGCAGGACGCCGAAGTACCAGACGAACGCCAGGACGAAGAAGCCGCCGGCCATCAGCGCGGTCTGCTGGTTCGCGGTCGGGATCGTCAGGACGGCGATCACGGCAAGCGACCAGACGAACGCGATGACCCGGACGGGCATCGCCCAGGAGCCGAGGTCGAACGAGCTCTTCGCCTTGAGCAGACCGCGGTTGGCGGCCAGGATCGCGGCGAGGATCGTCAGGGCGTAGACCGCGTAGTAGCCGACGGACGCCATGCCGACGATCAGCGACATCGCCTGGGCGGCGATGGTCGACCCGATCACGACCAGGGCGATCGACAGGCCGGCGGCCACGAGGAGCGCGCCGGATGGCGAGCCCGTGGTCTGCGAGACGGTCGACAGCACCGGCGACGCCGGCAGCATCCGGTCACGC
>JBPYEM010000293.1:0-6939 GCA_051985205.1 Candidatus Limnocylindrales bacterium
CCTTTGCGCGGGCCGTCGTGACGTATTCCTCGCCGAGCGTCTCGATCACGGACGACCGCATGAGGATCGAGTATTGGCCGACGAGCCCGAGCGACACCGTCGCGAGCGGCAGGACGAAGTGGCCGCCGAAATCGAGGAGCTGGTCCCAGGGCGACGAATACTCCGCCCCGAGCGTCAGCATCCCGGATGCGGGGAACCAGTTCAGGGTCGTCGAGAAGACGACGAGCAGCAGCATCCCGATCACGAAGTAGGGCATGGAGTAGAGGATCAGGCTCACGCCATTGCCGGTGAGGTCGATCGGCCCGCCCCGGCGCCAGCCGGTATACGCCCCGAGGGCGAGCCCGACGAACGCGGCGACGACCTCACCGAGCCCGAACAGGATCAGCGTCGGCCAGAGATGGGTCGCCAGGACGTCGACGACCGGCGTGTTCTCGAACTTCAGCGAGTAGCCCAGGTCGCCCTGGACGGTCGCGGCGACATAGTCAACGAGCTGATCCGGGATCAGCGGCTTGTCGAGACCCCATGCGGCCCGTTTGGCAGCGACGACCTCTGCGCTGAGGTGCGGGTTCCGGAGCAGGGCTCGATCCGGCGAGCCCGGCATCATCCGGAACAGGACGAAGTTGAACAGCACGATCAGGACGATCGTGACCGCCGATTGCCCGAGCTTGCGAAGGACGTACCGGCCGCCCATCGCGGATCAGCTGCCGAACGGGTGAGCTCGGCCGGTCATTCGTCCTCGTCGTCCGCCATGCGTCGCCGCCGGTTGAAGAGGACGCCGCCGACCGCCACGATCACGACGGCTGCGATGACGATGAGGGGCAGGGTGAGGTCGCTGCTCGAGCTGGCCGGCAGCGGTGCGGTCGTGGGAGTGCTCGCCGCCGGAGCCGCGCTGCCACCCGCCGCGGACGGCTGGGTCGTGTTGCTGCTCGGAGCGGGCGGAGCGCTCGGCGGAGCGGCCTTGGCGTCGGTCAGGAACTGGTAGTCGACGACGCTGTAGCTGAAGAGCGGATACCCGCCGTCGACCGGCTGGTTCTGCCAGCCGCCGAACTTGTCCGTGCGGTAGGCGTCGAGCTGCTTGTCGTAGTAGAGGATGTGGTACGGCGCCTGGTCGTAGAAGTACTGCTGCATCTGATCGATGATCGCCTTCCGCGCCTGATCGGTCGCAGCATGGTTCTGCTGGTCGTACAGGTCGTCGTAGTGCTTGTCACACCACAGGCTGTCCGACGAGCTGCCGATCTGGTTGCACAGGAAGATCTGGAGCAGCGTGTTCGGCTCGACCGTCTCGTACCACGACCAGATGAACAGGTCGTAGTCCGCCTTGCCACCGCCCTCCGGCGGGAGCATCTGGTCGTAGAGCGTGTTCTCCTCGATGACGTCGGCCTTGACCTTGATGCCGAGCTGGCCGAACCACGAGACGATGAACTGCGCCGCCTGGGGGTAGCTCGGCTCGCTGTCGGGCATCACGAGGTGGAGGCTGATCGGCTTGCCGTCCTTGTCCAGGCGCTGGTTGTTCGCGTCCAGGTGATAGCCGGCCGCATCGAGCTTCTGCTTGGCGGTGTCGATGCTGAACGGCCGGACGTCGTTGGGCGTCGAGTGCCACGCGAACGGCGGCGTCGCCTCGTTGTCCATCATCACGGGCGGGACGTTCGTGTCGCCCGCCGTGCCGTAGCCACCGCGGACCTTGTCGACGAGCGTCTGCTTGTCGATCGCGTAGCCGAGCGCGTCGCGGAAGGCCGGGTCCTGGAGGGCCTTCGTCGACGGGCCGCCGCCCTTGATCGTCTTGCCGGTGCCGGTGCCGTAGTTGTTGAAGCCGAGCTCGACCCAGCCGGCGAGGTTGCCGGCGACCGTCTGGATGTTCGGCTGGCCCTGGAGCTGCTTGAACTGCTCGACCGGGACGCTTCGGGCGTAGTCGATGTCGCCGCGCTTCAGCGCCTGGACCATCGTGTCCGCGTTCTTGAAGATCTGGATGTAGATCTCGTCCGCGGCGCCCTTCTTGCCGTACCAGTTCGGGTTCCGGACGAGATGGACGGACTGGTCCGCCGTGTACTGGGTGACCTGGTACTGCCCGGTGCCGACGATCGGTGGCTTGAAGTCGGCGTCGCCGATCGTCTTCCAGTTGTACTTGCCGTAGATGTGCTTCGGCAGGATCGGGATGCCGGTCTTGAGGACCTTCGACGTCGCGTCGTCGGAGTAGAGCAGCATCGTCTCGGGATCCGGGCATTCGGCCTTCGTGACGCGCGCGTCCGCGAGGGCGGGATCGATGTAGCCGTTGCCGACGTGGTCGTTGTTCTTGACCGCCTCGATGTCGAGCTGGAAGCTGAAGCAGGCGTCCGCCGAGTTCGCCGGCTGGCCATCCGACCACTTCATCCCGGTCCGGATGTGGAACTTCCAGGCGGTGTTGTCCGACGTCCGCTCCCACTTGTCGGCGAAGCCCGGCTCCAGCTCGAGGTTGGGGCCGAGGTCCACGAGTGGGCTGAAGTTCAGCTCGAACGTCTCGTAGTCAGGGAAATAGGCGGCCTGGTACGGGTTCAGCGAGCGCAGGTTCTCGATCGTGCCGAGCCGGAGGATCAGCGGACCGGCCGCAACGGCGGTCGAGCCGAGCGGGACGAGCAGCGTCCCCGCGAGGATCAGGGCGGCGAAGACTCGCGAGGCGCGAGCCGTCACGGACAGTCGCATCAGATCTCCTCCTCCTCGTCGCCCACGCCCGATGGCCCGTCGCGGCGACCACGGCCTCCTCCCGAGGTGGCGGGAGAATGGCACGCCCCGTTCACCGGCTGCAAGGTCGAACCGCCACGCGCGTCGCGGCCGGCGACGGCGCGGCGACGCACCTTCAATCGCTCGTGACCACCTCCTCGACGACGAGCGTTCCGGCCCCGGCGTCCAGCGTCGCCAGCGCGCCCAGCGGCACCGTCGCATGGTGCTTGTTGTGACCGACCGGGAGCCCGAACACCACGGGCACGCCGAGCGGCCCGAGAAGCTCCTCCACCATGTCCTCGGCGGAGAGCTCCGCGATCGACTCCGACCACTTCGTCTTGATGTCGCCGACCACGATCCCGGCCACGCTGTCGAAGGCTCCCGCGTTCCGCAGGTGGGTCAGGTAGCCGTCGAACCAGTAGCCCTCGAGCTCGATCTCCTCGAGGACGACGATCCGGTCGCGGAAGTCCGGCTGCAGCCGGGTCCCGATCGCGCCGCTGATCAGCCCAGCGCAGCCACCGGCCAGCCGGCCGGTGGCCCGCCCGGCGGTGATCGTCCGAACGTACGGATCGTCCGGGTTCGGCCCGATCGGACCGAACGGCTCGTCGCTGAACAGCGCGCGATGCATCTGCGCCTTCGACCAGTCGGTGACGTCGGCCGCACCCACGCCGACCGCTCCGTTCGAGTAGAAGCTGATCACGTTCCCCCATCGGGCCGCCGCGAGGTGGAGGGTCGTGATGTCGCTGAACCCGCACAGCGCCTTCGGGTTCTGTGCGAAGGCGGCCTCGTCGAGGAGCGGGATCAGCCGGGGCGTACCGTAGCCGCCCTGTAGGCAGATGATCGCCGCGATCTCCGGATCGCGGAGCATGGCGTGGAGATCGGCCGCCCGATCCTCGTCGCGCCCGGCCATGTAGCCGTGCCGGTCGTTGACGTGGTCGCCCAGCCTCACGCGGAGGCCCCACGCCTCCAAGCCCGCAATCCCCCGGAGGAGCTCGCTGCGGTTCTCCCATGCGCTGGCCGGCGCACACACGCCGACCGTGTCACCGGGCCGGAGCCGGCGGGGCTTGCGCGGCGCGTCGCCGGAGGATGCCGTCACGTCCCGGTCAGACCAGAAAGCTCGTGGCCGGGTTCGCCTCGAGAAGGATCGGCCGGTCGACCCGGAACCGCTCGATCTCGCCGCGGGACGGCGTGTCGCCGTCGAGGGCCAGCTCGCTGAGGATCCGTCCGAGCACCGAGGCGAACTTGTAGGCGTGGGCGGCACCCAGCGCCACGAGGACGCCGGGCTGTTCGGGCAGCCGGTCGATCACGAAGTCGCGGTCCGGCGTAAGCGTGTAGAGGCACGTCTTCGTGGAGATCTCCGGACCCAGCTGATCGGGGAGGTGGCGGGCCAGGAAGGCCGTCAGCCGGGCGAAGGCGACCTCATCCCGGTCGTATGTCCGGGTCGCCGGGGTCACCTCCTCGCCACCCACGTCCTCGGCGGACTTCGGGCCCGGCACGCCGTAGGTCGGGAAGCCGTAGAAGCTCGGATCGTCCATCCAGATCCAGATCGGGAACCGATCCGGCGCGAAGCGGGCCGGATCCCGTGCGGCGAAATACGTCACCTGCGCCTGGATGATCGTCAGCGGCAGCCGCCGCTCGAACGAGGCGAGGAGATCGTTGGTCCAGGCATCCGTCGCGAGGATGACCCGCGGCGCGCGGTGGATGGTGCCGTCGGAGAGGACGACCTCGGTCGTCCCGTCGCCACGGGCGCGCAGCGTCGTCACCCGGGAGTTCTCGAGGAGGGTCGCGCCGTTCCGCCGGGCGAGCTGCTGGTGAGCGGCGTTGCCGCGGTTCGGGTCGGCGATCCCGGCGTCCGCCTGGTACAGGCCGTGGTGCTCCTCCCCGAGCCGCCACTGGGGCCAGCGGCGGCTGATCTCGGGGCCGTCGAGGTGCTCGAACGGCACGCCTTCGGCCGTCATGGCGTCGACGTAGTCCCCGAGCGGGATCGCCCCGTCCCGCGGCCCGATGTCGAGCCCGCCGGTCGTCGTGACGATCCGCGTCCCGGCGTCCGCCTCAACGTCGGCCCACGCCGCGTAGGCGCGGCGGGCGAGACGGACGTACTCCGGACGGTGATACGAGAGCCGGATGATCCGGCTGTGGTCCTGGCCCGCCCCGCGCGAATGGCCGAGCTCGAACTGTTCGATGCCGAGGACGCGGTCGCCCGATCGCCGGCTGAGCCAGTACGCCGCTCCGGACCCGATCGCGCCGAGGCCCACGACGATCGCGTCCCACTCGTTCCGCACGGCCGCGATCGTAGCGGCGCCGGAAGTCGGCGAGGCGGGCGTCGCATGCGAAGCGACGCGACGCGGCACCTCAATCGCCGGTCGACCGGGCGACCTCGTACTCGCGGCGCTCCACGAGCGCGACCCGGCCCCCGATCTCCACGGAGCCGTCCGGTTGCGGCCGGACGACGATCTCCGAGCCGACGCCCTGGCGAATCGTCAGGTCCCGTCGCAGGTCGCCGCCCATCCCGACCGCTGCGGCACCGGTGGCCTCGTCCTCGACGATGCCGTAGTCGGTCGCGAAATAGCGCGCTCGGACGGCTCCGGCGGGCTCGTCCATCCAGGCCCAGACGTATACGCCGCGCTCGCCCAGTCGCGGACCGACGAAGGCTTCGACCTCCTCGACCGACGCGAGCCTTCGTCGTTCGTGATCGTGGATCCATTCCGGCCGCGCTCGGACCCACGTTCGATCCGCGTCCTGCCGGACCGGCACCTCGCCGGCCGGTGGACGGAGTGTCGTCGCCGGCGCGCCCGTCTCGTGGAGCAGCCACCCGGTGCCCACCGTGGGATGCCCGGCGAACGCCAATTCCGCGGCTGGCGTGAAGATCCGCATGGCGCCCTCGGCCGCGTCGTCGACGAAGACCGTCTCCGAGAAGCCGAGATCGGCGGCGACGGTCTGGCGGCGGTCCTCGGGAATCGCGGCCCCGTCGAGGAACACGCCGAGCGGGTTGCCGGCGCGCCCATCCGGACCGATGAAGACCCGCAGGACGTGAAGCTCCGTCACCCGGGCCGCCCGTCGAAGCGTTCCAGGGCCACGGCCTGGAGGCCGATGATCGACAGCGCGTCCGTGATCTCGCCCATCCGCAGCATCGTCATCGCAGCCTCGAACGGCACCCAGCGGACGGCCAGCTCCTCGGTCGCGTCCGGCATCGCGGACCCGTGGTGCCGGGCCCGGGCCGCGAAGAGGACGCCGGCCTCGTCGCTGACGGAGTTCGAGAGGTGGAGGCGGCACAGCTGACGCCAGCCGTCCGCCTCGACGCCCGTCTCCTCGCGCAACTCGCGCTTCGCGCCATCGAGCGGCGATTCGTCCGGCGGCACGCCGCCCTCGGGGATCTCCCACGAGTAGCGGTCGAGCGTGTAGCGGTGCTGACCCACGAGCAGGACGCGATCCTCGTCGTCGAGGACGACCGCACCGACGGCGAGGTTGGCGAAGTGGACGACGCCGTAGATCCCGTCGCTGCCGTCCGGCCGATCGACCTCGTCGTGCCAGATCGTGATCCACGGGTTGGCGTAGATCTCCCGCCGCGTGCGGCGTCGCCACGGCCCGACCGCCGTGCCTTCCACGTCACTCGTCATCGCCGCCATCGTCGCACGGCTCGGGCACGGCAGTCGGGAGGGCCGTCGGTCCACCTATCCTCGGCTCGTGCCCGACCGCCCGGACGACGTCGAGCGTCTTCGCCCCGCCAGCCCGCCGGCGCACGCCGTCGCCGCCCTTCGCGACGTCCGGATTCCCGTCTCCGACGGCCTCCAGCTGTCGGCGAACCTCTGGCTGCCGGAGCCACGGACGGACGGTTCCGGCCCCACGACGTTCCCGGCGATCCTCGAGATGATCCCGTACCGCAAGGACGACTGGCGCGCGGCGAGCGACGAGAGCCGGGCCGAGTGGCTCGCGGCGCGCGGCTACGCCTTCTGCCGGGTCGACGTCCGCGGCACCGGATCGTCGCCCGGGATCGCGCTCGACGAGTACACGACCCGGGAGACGCAGGACGGCGCCGAGGCCGTCGAATGGCTGGCCGGGCAACCGTGGTGCACGGGCAAGGTCGGGATGTGGGGGATCAGCTACGGCGGTTTCACGGCGATCCAGGTCGCGATGCGCCGACCGCCACACCTCGCCGCGATCGTCCCGATGATGGCGACCGACGATCGCTACACGGACGACGTCCACTACCTCGGCGGCTGTGCGACGGTGTCGGAGCTGTCCCAA
>JBPYEM010000294.1:0-3301 GCA_051985205.1 Candidatus Limnocylindrales bacterium
GCCGATCGCCTCGCGAAGCGGCTGGCCGGGGATTCCGACGGGCGCGCGAGCGGGCCCGACTCGGCCGCTCAGGACGCGAGCTGAGCGAGTCGTGCTCGATCGCGATGGACGCGTCACGATTCAGCGATGACGTCGAAGCGATCCAGCGCGAGCCACGGGGCCAAGGCGGACCAGCCGCGGCTGCCGGCCGATCCCACCAGTGCCGGGCCGCTGCCGGCCAGGGTCGGCACGCCGGCCAAGCCCGCCTCGCTCCTGCTCGTCACCGGCTTCGCCGGTCTCGTTGCCTGTCTCTTCGTCTTCGGCACGATCGCCGAGGGAATCCGGGACAACGAGGTGTTCGTCCTCGACACCCTCGCAACGCCGTTCCTCCACGGTCTGTCGAACCCCGTGCTTGATGCGGTGATGACCGATGCGTCCACGGTCGGCTCCGTGACCGTCATCCCGATCCTGTTCGCGGGAGCGATCGTCGTGCTCGCCTCCCTGCGGCGGTTCGGCGCCGCGCTCTTCCTGACGATCGCCAGCGGCGGCGCGCTGCTCGTGAACGAGCTGATGAAGCTGTTCTTCCATCGGCCCCGGCCGCAGCTTGCCTGGTCCCACGTCCCACCGGACTACAGCTTTCCCAGCGGCCACACGATGAATTCCGTCGCGTTCTATGTGGCCATCGCCGTCATCGTCTGGTCGAGCCTGGGTCGCCGGTGGGGCATCGCCGCGCTGGCCGGCGCGATCGCCCTCTGCAGCCTGATCGGGGTCAGCCGGATCTATCTCGGGTTCCACTACTTCACAGACGTGTTCGGCGGCGCACTCGCCGGCGTCGCGTGGGTTCTCGTCACGCTCGCCGCCTTCCGGCGAGGCCCGCTCGAGCGGTTCTGGGACGCGACCCAGCGGACGAGCCGCGCGGCCCACCGGGCCGTCGAGAACCGAGGCCATTCGTGACCCGAGCTCTCGTCCTGGGGCGGCGCCGAAAGGGCCGCCAGATCGGCGCCGCGGTTCGGGAGACCGTCGAGCGACTCACGGCCGGCGGCTGGGAGGTGGACAGCGAGGTCGTCGTCCACAAGCGGGAGCTGCGCAAGCACGCGAAGCGGGCGGTGAAGCAGCACCTCGACGTCGTCGTCGCCGTCGGCGGCGACGGGGCCGTCTTCCAGGTCGTCAACTCGCTGGCCGAGAGCGAGGTGCTGCTGGGCATCGTGCCGAAGGGGACCGGCAACCTCCTCGCGGGCAACCTCGGCATCCGTGGAGGTCTCGCGGACGCGGTCGCCGTGCTGCTCGAGCACCAGACCCGCACGATCGACCTCGGCCGGGTCGAGATCGACGGGAAGGACCGCGACTTCGCGGTCGCCTGCGGCGTCGGGTTCGACGCGGTCGTGATGGACGCGACGCAGCCGGACCAGAAGCGGCGCTGGGGCAAGCTCGCCTACGTCGCGAACGCCGTTCGTGAGGGCCGGAAGGTCGGTGACGTCGAGCACGAGATCACCGTCGACGGCCGCACGATCACGACCGCCGCTGCCCAGGTCTTCGTGGCGAACTTCGGGCGGATCGGGCCGATCGTGTCGCCGCGCCGCCGTGTCGTGCCGGACGACGGGCAGTTCGACGTCTTCGTCGTGAAGGCGTCAGGTCCGGTCGACGGGCTCCTCGCTGGGTGGACCGCGCTGCGCCAACGCAAGCTGGGCGAGACCGCCGACGGCCGCGTTCTCCGCGTCCGGGCGAGGGACGTCGAGATCACGTCGACGCCGCGCCAGCTCGTCGAGACCGACGGGAGCGTCATCGGCCGGACGCCGATTCGGGTCCGGATGCGGCCGGCAGCCCTGCGGGTGATCGCGCCCAACCGCTGACGGACCGGCGAGCGGCTGGCGCGGGCGCCGGCGAGGCCGCCGGCGAGCGGCTGCGGCTCGACGCTTCCGCCGAACGCCGGGCCGGTCCGCCTCAGCTTCGACGCAGGACGTCCCGCTCCGCCTGCAATCGCAGCCGCAGGAGGACGTCCCAGTCCGTCGACGGAACGTCGAGCCGGGCGAGCTCGCGATCGACCGCCTCGACCTCGGCAAGCGCGTCCGGGATCGGCGTCGATGGCCGGCCGATGACCTCGAGTCGATCCTCGACCTTCTGCGACTCCGCGCTCGTCGTGAAATGGGCCGCGGCCTGGGCGAGGCTCGTCATCAGCGCCGCGCGCGCGAGGAGCCGCATCCGGGGCGTGCCGGAGATGACGATGTCCGAGGGGTACACCCCGACCTCCAGATCACGATTCCGGAGCTCGACGATCCGGTCGGGCAGCAGGTCGCCGACGTCCCGACCCGCGATCAGTGCCAGCACCTTGCCCGGGATCGTGAAGACCGGCGGGGCGTCGTGCTCCTCGAGGACGATGTCGTGCCGGCGCAGGGTCGTCTCGAGGTCGTCGAGCATGGCGGCATACCCACCCGGTTTCACGACGATCGGGATGTGGAGGTCGCGCCACCCGCGCCGGAGGCTGCCGATCGCCCGGGCGGCACCGGCCAATGGCAGCACGACCGCCATCGCGGCGAGCAGAACGGCCAGCGGGTAGCCGCGGGCGATGTAGCCGACGATCGCGAGGCCCTTCGGTCGGTTCGGCGGAGCCGGCACGAGGACGCTCGCCAGGCCGACGATGGCGGGCAGGAGGATCAGGCCGCCGATCATCGCCGTCCGCAACAGGTTCAGCCCGAGCGACGGGACGAATGGGGTCGTGGCGAGCACGAACCGGAACACGGGTGGCAGCAGCGTGATGATCGCGAGGGCGGCCCACAGCACCGCACAGCCGAACATCGCCTCGACGTATTTCTGGTTCTTTGCCGGCACCCGGCCGTAGAGGAGGCTCGTCGCCCAACCGAGCGAGCTCGTCAGGACCCGACCGACCGCCCGGCCGATGATCCCAAGGATCGAGATGATCGTCGTCACCAGCGGATCTCCGTGGCCGTCCTCGCCTCCCCCGCGTGGCCAGGCGTGGGCGCCGGCACGTCGCTCGGGACGGTCCGGAGATCGTGTCAGTCCGGCCTAGCGGCGACCGCTACAGCCGGGCGACGGAGGATCGCAGGCGAGTTGCACTCCGCCGCGACCGGCGGCGCCGTCAGCGCTCCGGCGTGTTCCGCCGGTGGGCGTCGGCCTCTGCCTGGTGGTACCGATCCCGGGCCTCGACCTCATCAGCGCGCGCGCTCGATACCGCGTCATTCGCATCGACCATCCGACGATCGCGATGCTCCCTGGCGAGGTCGCGAGCGTGGACTGCTGCGATCCGGGCCGTCTTGGCCGCGCGCTCCGCGGCGACGGCAGCCCGCTCGGCCATCGTCGCGATCTT
>JBPYEM010000295.1:0-6629 GCA_051985205.1 Candidatus Limnocylindrales bacterium
GGCGTCCGGACGCCGTCGGATGCGCTGGTCGGGCCGTTCGCCGTCGCTGCGCTCCGGACGATGCACCTGGACCAGGTCTTCATGGGCGTCCACGGGATGGACCTCAAGTCCGGCTACACGACCCCGAACGTCCTCGAGGCGGACACGGATCGGGCGCTCGTCGCCGCCGGACGGCGGCTCGTCGTCGTGGCGGACTCGAGCAAGTGGGGGACGATCGGCATCAGCTCGTTCGCCGGTCTCGACGAAGCGGACACCCTGGTCACGGACTCCGGGCTCGGCCCGGAGGCGCGGGCGATCCTGGGTGATTCGGTTCGCGAGCTGATTCTGGCGCCCACGGGCGATGGCGTGGACGGCGACGATGACGGGATTCCGTCCGGCGGTCGCACGCTCGCGGCCGTCGAGTCCGCCCCGTGACGACGACCCACTCCGCGACGACGCCACGGATCGCCCGACCCGCAGCTCGCCCTGGCGGTTTCGACGTCGACGCCATCGCCCGCGATCCCCACCGTCGGTACAACCCGCTCCTGGACGAGTGGGTGCTGGTTTCGGCCGGTCGAACCCGTCGGCCGTGGCTGGGGCGCCGCGAGCGACCGGGGTCGTCGACCGCCGTCGAATACGACGCGTCCTGCTACCTCTGCCCCGGCAACAAGCGCGCCAGCGGCGAGGTGAACCCGGAATACGACACGACCTTCGTCTTCACGAACGACTTCGCCGCGCTCCGGCCCGAGGTGGCGCCTCGGGGCCTCGCCGACGGGCTGCTCCGAGCCGAGACGGAGCCGGGCACGTGCCGGGTCGTCTGCTTCGCCCGACGCCACGACCTGACGCTCGCCGACATGGACCAGCCGGCCGTGCGACGCGTCGTCGACCTCTGGGCGGACCAGACCGCCGAGCTGGGCGACCGCTGGCAATGGGTCCAGGTCTTCGAGAACCGGGGCGAGTCCATGGGCGCGTCGAACCCGCACCCGCATGGCCAGATCTGGGCGGGCGCGGCGCTCCCGAACGCGGCAGCGCGGGAGGACCGGACGCAGCGGGCGTATCTCACCGAGCACGGCCGGCACCTGCTCCTCGACTACGTCGACCAGGAAGCCGGTGGCGACCGGGTCATCGTCGAGAACGACGATTGGCTCGTCGTCGTGCCGTTCTGGGCGTCGTGGCCGTTCGAGGTGCTCCTCGTCGCTCGCCGTCCCGTTCGGCGACTGCCGGAGCTGGACGAGCGCCGCCGCGACGTCCTCTCGGCGACGCTGATCGACCTTCTGGGCGCGTACGACCGCCTCTTCGACGTACCGTTCCCATACTCGATGGGCTGGCATCAGGCGCCGTTCCGGGGTCAGGACGAAGGGCACTGGCAGCTCCACGCCCACTTCTTCCCACCGCTGCTCGACGCGGAGAAGCGGAAGTTCATGGTCGGCTACGAGCTGCTCGCGGAGACGCAGCGCGACCTGACGCCGGAGCAGGCCGCGGACCAGCTCCGAGCGGCGGCCCTGGAGCGCGCGTCGGGCTGACGAGGTGAAGGCGCTCGTCTTCCGGGGGCCCGGCTCGATGCCGCTCGAGGACCGACCGGATCCGGTCGCAGGTCCGGGCGATGTCGTCGTCGCCGTCCGCGCATCGGGCATCTGCGGCTCCGACGTGCATGGCTTCATCGGCTCGACAGGCCGTCGCCGGGTCGGCGTCACGATGGGCCACGAGGCGACCGGCGACGTCATCGAGGTCGGCCGGGAGGTGGCGACGGCGCGGATCGGTGACCGGGTCGTCCTGCGATCCATCCTGCCGTGCGGGGCGTGCGATCGGTGCCGCCACGGCCAGCCGAACATCTGCGTCGACCGCCGCGGGCTCGGGATGCAGTTCGAGGGTGCATATGCCGAGCGGGTCGTCGTCCCCGAGGCCCTCGTGCTCCGGCTGCCGGACGCCCTTGGCTACGAGGAGGGGTCGCTCATCGAACCACTGGCGGTTTCGATGCACGCGGTGAACCTCACTCCGTTCGGTCCGGGCGACGATGTGGTGATCGTGGGGGCGGGACCGATCGGCCTTCTGGCCCTCCTCGCGGCGCGTCTGCGAGGGGCGGGCAGGCTGATCGTCACGGACCGCGACCCGCACCGGCTCGAGGTCGCGCGGCGGCTCGGCGCCGACGTCGCGATCAACGCGGCGGAGAACGACCCAGTCGCCGCGGTCATGGACGCGACCGGAGGACGGGGTGCGGACGCGGTCCTGGAGGCCGTCGGGATCGGCCCGACGGTGGCGCAGTCGATCGCCGTGGCACGGCCAGGTGGGCAGGTGACCTGGATCGGGAACTCCGCGCCCGAGGTCCCGCTGCAGATGCAGGAGCTCGTGACCCGCGAGCTCGTGATTCGCGGTGCGTATGGGTCCGTCGAGGAGTTCGAGGAGGCGGCCGACGCGCTCGCGACCGGACGGATCGGGGCGGGCTCGTTGATCGAACGGGTCGCGCCGCTCGAGGAGGGCGAGACGCTGTTCCGGGAGCTCGCCGCGGGCTCGCTCGAGGCGTCGAAGGTCGTCCTGATCCCATCGGCGTCCTGAGATGACCGGTCGGACGGGACCTCTTGGAGTCGGCATCATCGGGCCTGGATTGGTCGGGGCCGTCCACGCCGCGGTCCTCGACCGGCTCGACGACGCCCGACTCGTCGCGGTCGCCGGATCGTCGCCGGATTCGTCGCGGGCACGCCAGCTGGCCGCGGACCACCATGCGCGTTCCTGCTCCGTGGACGATCTCATCGCCGATGACGCCGTCCAGCTCGTCATCGTGGCGACGCCGCATCCCGTCCACGCCGAGGAGGCGATCACCGCCGCGAAGGCCGGCAAGCACGTCCTCGTCGAGAAGCCGATGGCGCTGCGGCCGGCCGAGTGCCAGGCGATGGCCGATGCGGCGAACGCCACCGGAGTGACGCTCTCCGTCGTGAGCCAGCGCCGCTGGTATCCGGCCGTCCGACGAGTCAAGGCGGCGATCGACGACGGTCGGATCGGTGCGCCGGCGCTCGCGACCGTGGAGCTGCTGGGCTGGCGGAGCGCCGAGTATTACGCGATGGACCAATGGCGCGGCACCATGGCCGGCGAAGGCGGCGGCGTGCTGGTCAACCAGGCGATCCACCAGCTCGACCTGCTGTGCTGGTTCCTCGGGGAGGTCGTCGAGGTCGATGGCTGGATCGCGAACGTGAACCACCCCGAGATCGAGGTCGAGGACACCGCCGTGGCGATCGTCCGGTTCCAGGGCGGGGCCCTCGCCACGATCGCCGTGAGCAATGCGCAGAAGCCGGGACTCCATGGCCGGATCCACGTCCACGGCTCGAATGGGGCCTCGGTCGGCGTCGAGACCGACCGCGGCTCGATGTTCGTGGCGAACGTCAGCCCGCCGACGGAACCGCGCAACGACATCTGGACCGTTCCCGGCGAAGAGGGCTTCCCTGAGCGATGGGTGGCAGACGACCGCGCTGCCCTCGCAGGCGTCGACATCGCGACGCACTTCCACGAGCTCCAGCTGCGGGACGTGATCCAGGCGATCCGGGATGGTCGGTCGCCGTCCGTCACCGCCGCGGATGGGCTGCGATCGGTCGCGTTGATGGCGGCGATCGCCGACGCCTCACGCGCCGGCCGCCGGGTCGGCGGAGCACCCGTGCCGCGATGAGCCGTCTCGTCGTCCTCTCCCATCCGCTCCGGGCGGATTCGCCGGTCTGGCCAACGAACCCGCCGGCAGCCGTCGTGGAGCTCCAGGATTCGATGGCTCGCGGCGACCCGGACAACACGGCCCGGCTGGGCCTGTACTCGCATTCCGGCACGCATGTCGACACGCCATGGCACTTCAACGCCAACGGACCGGCCGCCTGGCAGCTGCCGATCGACGCCTTCGTGTTCAACGCGCCGCGGCTGGTCGACGTGCCCGCGGGCGAGCGCGGGATCATCGGCGTCGCCGACCTCGAGCCACACGCCTCGGCCGCCGCGGAGGCGGACCTGCTGATGCTTCGAACGGGCTGGGGTGCGATCCGCTCGGTCGATGGCCGGCGGTACGCCAACGACGGGCCGATCCTGGATCCTGACGCAGCGCGATGGCTGATCGCCCAGCCGCGGCTGCGGGCGATCGCCACCGACGCGATCTCGATCGGAGGGATCTGGAACGTGCCCGTTGCCGTCGAGGCCCACCACGTCCTGACCGGTGTCGGCCGGACCGACGGTCGTTTCGTGCTGATCTACGAGGACGTGGCGCTCGTCGCGGAGGCCGCGCACGCGACCCGCGTCCATGCCTGGCCGCTCTTCATCGAGGGCTCCGACGGCAGCCCGGTGACGATGGTCGCCGAGGTCCCGGACGAGAGCTGACGTCCGCCCTCAGGCCCGCGTCGATCCTGGTGCGGCGCCCCGCGAGTCCGTCGTCCTGGCCGACACTGCAGAGCGACCGCGGGCGAAGAGGGTGCGCCTCCCGAAGGGGGCGTTGACGAGCGCGATGCCGCCGATGATCAGGCCGGTGCCGATCAGGGTCGCGATCGAGATCGGTTCCGACCGGACGAGCGCGCCGAGCGCGATGCCGTAGGCGGGCAGGAGGTACGCGACGAGCGAGGTGCGCGTCGCGCCCCACCGCTGGAGCGTCCGGAAGAACGCGAGATAGGCGAGTCCGGAGCCCAACAGCCCCAACCAGACGACCGCGAAGATCGCTTCGGGTGCCGGGATCGTCGCGAGCGGATGTTCGGTCGCGAACGCGAGGACGGCCGTGACGACGAGCGCGAAGAACACCTGGAACAGGGCCGGGATCATCGGCCGCAGCCCGTGGACGTGGGCCCGGGCGTAGACCGCCCCGAACGCGTACGAGATCGTCGCGCCGACGAGCGCGATCTCGCCGATCGCGTTCGAGCTGGAGAGGTTGGTCACGTCCAGGCCGACGATCATCGCCACCCCGACGAACCCCACGACGAGCCCCGCGAGGCGGTTGTCGGTGATCGACTCGCCGGCGAGGAAGATCGCCGCGATGACGATCACGAACAACGGGACGGCGCCGTTGATGACCGCGGCCAGGGACGAGTCGACCCGCTGCTCCGCGAAGGTGATCAGGCCGAATGGGATCGCGGTGTTGATGACGCCCATCACGAAGAGGTGGCCGTACATCCGCGGGTCGCGGGGGAGCGGTTCACGGGCGATCGTCACGACCGTCGCGAGGAGGAGGAACCCGATCAGGAGGCGGAACATGATCAGCGTGAAGGGCTCCAGGCCGTGGTCGACGCCGATCTTGATGAACAGATAGCTGCTGCCCCAGAAGAAGCCGAGGGCGAGGAAGACGAGCCAGTCGATTCGGGAGGAGCGGGTCACGGTCGGGTCACCTGAGGGCTGCGAGTTGGCCTAGTCTACTGATCCAAACGGATGAGCGTCATCGCCGTCCGTTGGAACACCGACGCCGGTGTCGTCGTTGCAGGTCGACGACACCGGCTCTGGCCCATCATGTGTCGTGATCGTGTCGGATCACGACATCATTGGCTGTCGCGCCTGAACGTCGAGGACGCGGGGAGGGTCGATGAAGCTCTGGGGCGGCCGCTTCTCGGCCGACGAGGCCGACGAGGCTGTCGCCGCCTTCGGTTGCTCGGTCGACGTGGACCGGGAGCTCGCACTCGACGACCTGGACGGCTCGATCGCCCACGTCCGCGGGCTCGGCCGGGCCGGGATCCTCGCCGATGACGAGGTCCATGTCCTCGTCGACGGGCTGCGCGGCTTGCGGGGGGACGTCGAAGCGGGTGCCCTCGCGTGGGACCCGGCGCTCGAGGACGTCCACCTCAATCTGGAGGCGGCGCTGACCGACCGGCTCGGGCCGGTCGCTGGGAAGCTCCACACCGGTCGGTCCCGGAACGACCAGGTCGCGACGGATCTGCGGCTCTGGACCCGGCGGGCGATCGACCGCCTGGATGCGGCGCTCCTGCGGTTCGAGGATGCGCTCGTCGGGCTCGCCGAGCGCGATGGCGACGCGGTCCTGCCCGGCGCCACCCACACGCAACCGGCCCAGCCCGTCCTCTTCGGCCACCACCTCCTTGCCTACGTCGAGATGTCGGAGCGCGATCGCGGCCGGCTCGCCGACGCCCGGAACCGCCTCAATCTCAGCCCCTTGGGATCCGGGGCGCTGGCGGGCGCGGGCTATCCGCTGGACCGCGAGGCGACGGCGACGGAGCTCGGCTTCGATGGCGTGACGGCGAACTCGCTCGACGCCGTCGGCGACCGGGACTTCGTCGCCGAGGTCCTCGCGGCGGTCGCGCTCGGGATGGTTCACCTGAGCCGCCTGGCGGAGGAGATCGCCTGGTGGTCCAACCCACGGTTCGGCTTCGTGCGCTTGAGTGACCGCCATTCGACCGGCAGCTCGATGATGCCGAACAAGCGGAATCCGGATCCCGCCGAGCTGATCCGTGGGCGGGCTGCCCGGACGATCGCGGCGCTGACGGCGATCCTCGGCATCCTGAAGGGACTCCCGCTGGGCTACCAGCGCGACCTCCAGGAGGACAAGCCCCCGCTGTTCGGAGCCGTCGGGACGTACGAGTCCTCGCTCCTCGTGCTCGCGGCTCTCGTGAGCTCGCTGACGATCGATCGCTCGGCGATGGCGGCCGCGGCCGAGGAGGGATACACGACCGCGACGACCCTCGCCGATGCCCTCGTCC
>JBPYEM010000296.1:0-3344 GCA_051985205.1 Candidatus Limnocylindrales bacterium
GACCTCCATTCGGCCTCTCCGGCGACTCCTCGGTCACCGCCCTCCGAACGGTAGGCCGTCGGCTTCCGCCCGCGATCCGTCGCGCGTCGAGAAGCCGGGCGGCCGAACGGCGGGCACGGCGCTGGACGGATGACGACCTCTGACCGGGGCGACGCCATTCGTGAGAGCTGCAGCCAGATCAAATCGATATGCGGAGCTTACAAAAAGAAAGCGGCCATTGACATATCGAAACTGCAGTGCCACGATAGCGTCCATCAACGCAAGAGGAACCCATGGCTCACGACGTGATCTCCACCTGTCCGGTCTGCTCGGGCGAGCTCGCCGTCACGCGGCTGCGCTGCACGTCGTGCGGGACGACGCTCGAGGGCGCGTTCTCGGTCGGTCGGTTCGCGAGGCTGAGCCGGGACCAGATGGCCCTCCTCGAGAGCTTCCTCCGGTCGCGCGGCAACCTCCGGGACATCGAGCGCGAGATGGGCATCTCGTATCCGACCGTCCGGGCTCGTGTGGAGGCGCTCGTCCGCGCCCTCGGCTTCGGCCCGCGGCCCGATGAGCCGACGGGGGACGAGGCCGCGACCCCAACCAGCCGCGAATCGATCCTCGCGCGCCTGGCACGACACGAGATCAGCGCCGAGGACGCCGCAGCGGCGATCCGGGCACTGGGGAAGGAACCGCGATGACGACGATCGACGACGCCACGCTCCTCATCGACCAGACCGTCCGGTCGAGCGCCCGGCTGTCGGTGCGCCTTGCCTCGGCTGAGCTGCGGATCTCGGCCGCGGACACGGACCGGATCACGGTCCGGACTCGGGATGGCCGCCCCACCCACCTGGACATCGAGGCTGATCGGGAGGCGGTGACCATCCGCGAGAAGGAGCCGATCGGCCTCGTCATCACGCGCGGCCGGCCGACCGCGTCCCTCGACATCACCGTCCCTGCCTCGATCGAGGTCGCGACGGACATCGCGAGCGGCGACACGGAGACCCACGGTTTGCGGGGCTCGCAGCGGCACCGGAGCGCGTCCGGCGATCTTCGGCTGTTCGACGCGGCCGGCCCGATCGAGCTCACCACCGTCTCCGGCGCGGCGGTCATGGAGCTCGCCGGCGAGGCGGACCTGACGGTTCGGACCGTGTCCGGCAATCTCGCGGTCGCGGGAGGCTCGCTCGCCGGTGTCCGAATCTCGACGACGAGCGGCGACGTCCGGCTCGACAGCCCGCTGACCGGGCGGAGCGGCAATGACATCGAGACGCTGAGCGGCGACGCCTCGATCCGTATCAGCGGCGGTGTCAGGGTCGACGCCCGGACGGTGTCCGGGGACCTGGTCACGGACCTCCCGCACCGGAGCGACGGCCGGATGGGCCGGCGGACGCTGATCGTCGGCGACGGCCGGATCGAGGTCGCGTTCCGATCCGTGTCGGGCGGCCTGCGCGTCCTCGGTTGGGAGAGTGCCGGTAGCACTGCCTCGCGCCGCGAACCGGACGAGCGCCCGACCCCGGCTCTTCGGACCGTCCCGCCGGTTCCAACGGCGCCGCAGCTGCCCGTGGCGCCGCCCAGCCCGGCGAGTGCCGGACCCGTCGCGGCCCGCGAGGATGACCGAATGGCGATCCTCCGCGCCGTGGAACGCGGCGAGCTGGACGTCGCGGCTGCGATGACGCGGCTGGCGGCGCTTGACCGGAACGCGCCGACCGACGAGGAAACGGCCGATGCCTGATCCGCTCGAGCAGGTCCTCCGGCTCGTCGCCGAGGGACGCCTCACGGCCGAGGAGGCCGCTCCGATCCTCGATGCGCTGGATGCGAGCGGATCGACCGGGCGGCGCCCCGACCGCCCGGTCGACGACCGGGCCGACGAGGCGGTGGGAGGCGCCGCGCCCTCGGCGATCCGGATCGAGGTCACCGACGGCGGTCGGAAGATCGTCAACCTGCGAGTTCCGATCACGCTCGGACGAACGGCCCTCGACCGGATCCCGGGTCTGTCCGTCTCGACCGCGGACCTCGTGCGGGAAGCCCTCACCCAGAACCGAACCGGGACGCTCCTCGACGTCGACGACGAGGGTGATGGCGTCCGGATCTCCCTGGAATGACGAACGATCCACGAAGGAGCCTGACCATGACGTACCAGCACGACGCGACTCGGATTCACTGCGATGACCTCGATCGCGAGATCGAGCTCATCCGCCAGGAGCGGCTCGTGACGACGCCACCCTCGACTGGCTTCGTCGAGCGAGCCCGGCGACGCACCGGCCACGCGCTGATGGCCGCGGGTCGCGCCGTCGCCGGCCCGGATCCTCGGCCGCTGAAGGCCTTCGAGGCCTGAGGGCGCCGGCGGACGACCACGCGGGCGACAGACGGCCTACCATCCGCGCATGTCCACGACTGTCGAGCAACTCCCCTTCACCGGCGATCCCGAGGCGGATCGGCTCCTCGTCAGCGACCCGCTCGCCCTGCTGATCGGCTTCGTCCTCGATCAGCAGGTCACCCTCCAGAAGGCGTTCTCCGGGCCGCGAGACCTGGCCCAGCGGATCGGCGGGCTGGACGCGCGCCGGATCGCGACGATGGACGCAGAGCGGCTCGACGCCGTCTTCCGCGAGCGGCCGGCGCTCCATCGGTTCCCCGGCAACATGGCGAGGCGAACCCAGGAGCTGTGCGGCTATCTCGTCGAGCACTACGACGGCGACGCGTCCCGGATCTGGCGCGAAGCGAGGGATGGCGCCGACCTCCATGCCCGCCTCCTCGACCTCCCCGGCTTCGGTCCGATGAAGGCCGGTACGCTCATCGCGATCCTCGGCAAACGGCTCGGCGTTGCGCCACCCGGCTGGGAGCAGTTCGCCCCGGCCCACATGACCCTCGGCGACGTCGACTCCGAGGAGTCACTCCGCCACTACCAGGACGGCAAGCGGGCGATGAAGGCGAAGCTCCGCGCGGAGGGCAAGCGCGCCTGAGCCTGCGACGGCGTGATATCGTTGCGTGTGCAACGAGTGTCGGCCGGAGGCCCCAGATGAACGACCCGATCACCGCGGCGCTGTCGCGCGGCGGCACGATCGACATCACGACGAGCGGACGATTGAGTGGCCAGCCTCGCCGGATCGAGATCGTCTTCCACCGGATCGACGGCCGGATCTGGATCTCGGGGATCCCGTCGCGCCGGAAGCGATCCTGGCTCGCCAACCTCGAGGCGGATCCGCACCTGACCGTCCACCTCAAGGGACCGGTTGCCGTCGCCGATCTGCCCGCGACGGCGCGGATCGTCAGTGATCCTGCGGAACGACGGCCGATCCTTGCCCGCGTCGCGCAGGCATGGCAACGGACGGATCTCGACCGGATGGTCGAGCAGAGCCCGCTGATCGAGG
>JBPYEM010000297.1:0-4672 GCA_051985205.1 Candidatus Limnocylindrales bacterium
CTCGCGGCGGCGGCCCGGTAGCGCCGACACGGTCCTCGCGGCGGCGGCGGCCCGGTAGCGCCGACGCGGGCGGCTCCCGGCGGCGGCCCGCCGTCGGGGCGAGTCAGTCGGTCCCGGACTTCGCGGCGCGGCGCGACGCCGGCCAGACCCGTTCGATCCGTCCGGTCCGCGCCGAACGATAGATCGCCAGGACGGTTCGCAGGGCGGCCTCGGCATCGGCGAGACCGGGCACGGGCTCCTGGCCGGCGGCAATCGACTCGGCCAGGGCGTCGATGGCGGCGGTCCACGGATCCCGCGGAGGCTGGGCGATCTCGATCCATCGCCCGGGCTCGATTCCGGCTGCCGACCGGCGGAGGAAGACCTCGAGGCGTCGCCGGTCCGCGTAGGGGTCGCCGAGGCGAAGGCTGCCATCGTCGCCATCCAGCTCGATCGTCTCCGCCTCGCGCGCACCTGGCGCGTGGGCCGACGCGGCGAGGCTGCCGAGGAGCCCGCCCTCGAGGTCGAGCGCTGCGACCGCGACATCCTCGACCGCGACGCCGGGAACGCCGGCGGCGATGAACGCGCCGACCCGTTCGACGGCTCGGCCGGTGATCGCACGGACGAGGTCGAGCTGGTGGATGGCGTTCATCAGCGTCACGCCGCCACCCGCCCGACGAGCGCTCGCTCGCCACGGATCGGGGACTGCCGCGGCCGGGCCGACGGCCCAGTAGGTCGCGGGCTTGTCGATCAGGGTCCGGATCCGGACGGACCGAAGGCGCCCGAGCGCCCCGGTCATGACGAGATCCCGGGCGGCGCCGACCGTCGCCACGAACCGGAGCTGGAACGCGACCCCGACCGACCGGTCACCATCGAGCGCGGCCTCCCGGATCCGGGCGATGTCGGTGACGCGGATCGCCACCGGCTTCTCGATGAGAACGTGGTGCCGGGAGCGCAGCGCCGCGATGGCGGTCGCGGCGAGCCGATCGTGGGGGAGTGCGACGTAGACGATCTCCACGGAAGGGTCGGCGAGCAGCCGCCGGAGCGTCCGATGCGCCGTCGCGCCGCGCGGCTCGGCCAGGGCCCGAGCGCGATCCACGTCGTGATCGTGGGTCGCCACGATCGACGCCGCCGCGGAGCGGTCGATCGCGGCCGCGACCGCGGCCGCCGCACCGCCGCAGCCCACGATGCCGAAGCGCAGGGCCGGTCCTCCGCCCATCACGTGTCGCGCCTCGTGACCGCCGCCTCGAACCCGGCCTCCTCGGCGTCGATCCGGCCGAGGTCGAACGGTCCGGTTGGCGACCGCGGCGCGGCATGGAAGGCCGCCGCGAACCCGTGCGCCGCGAGCTCGTCGATCGCCACATCGCTTGGCGCCCCGTAGGGATACGCGAACGGCCACGGCGGAGGGCTGCCGGCGACGAGGGCGGCGCTCGCGGCGATCTCCTGGCCGACGCGAGCTGGATCGGCGTGGTCGAACCAGGGATGTCGTCGGCCGTGGCCGCCGACGGTCAGCCCGTCGTCACGCATCTCTTCGATCGCCCGCGGCGAGAGATGGAGGGCGTCCGCGACCTCGCCCGGCGGGCCGACGAGCTCGCCGACGAGCGCGTTGAGGATCGGCTCCACGGCCTGATCGAGATCGCGCTGGAGCGGTCGTTTCAGGACGTCGATCGGCTCGACGCCGGCCGACCGCTCGCGCCCCTGTGCCGCATCGAAACGCTCGGCATCCGCGGCCGACAGGCGGTCCCGGACCGCGTTCTCGAGCCGGTCCGGTCGGAGCAGCGCCAGCAGGACGTGGATGGCGTGCCCGACAGTCAGCTCCTCGCCGGGTCCCCGCGCGAGGGCGAAGAAGATGCCGCTCCAGCCGCGGGCGAGGAGCCGCGGCGCAACGTACCGGGCGTGGTCGGCGAGGCCGTCGTCGAAGGTCAGCAGCGCAGCGCGGGAGGGGAGGGGTGGACCGCCGTCGAGCGCGTCCGCCACGTCGCGCCAGCGGACGACGTCGCGATACCTCGCGATCAGGTCGAGCTGTCCGTCGAAGTCCTCGGGCGTGATCGAGCCGGCGCCGACGGCCAATGGCTCAGACGCCGGTCGGACGTAGTGCCACATGATCGTCAGCAAGCCGGCGAGCGGGTGGGCGACGGGGGAGCCGCCGGCGCGGCGGGGACGGCCCCGATCCTTCGTGGTCATTCCTCGAGGCGCATCGTGACGAGCGTCGTCCCCGCCGATCGGATCGACCGTCGCACCATCGCTTCCGGGATGACGCCCGGCTCCGTGAGGCGAACCGGTTCGCCGAACCCCCAGGCGGCGTCGCCGAAGCGCGCCCAGCAGAGTCGCGGACCCGCCCAATCACGGTCGAGGGCAATTCCCGTCGCGGTCGTCACCTCGACGCCATCGTGGAGCCGCCGGAGCGCCAACGTTCCCGGCCGTTCCAGACGCACGACGCCGGCGATCGCGGCGATGCGCTCACCACCCATGGCGGACCCGTCCTCGGCTGCGAAGCCGACCCGAACGCGGCCAGCGAAGCGGTGACCCGCGATCTCGATCTGCCCGTCGGGAGCGTTCCCGAGGCTGACGATCCCGACGACGACCGGTTCGCCGCCGATCACCCGAACCGAATGTCTGCCTGGACGGTCGACGCTGTCGAACCGGACCGCGGCGAATCGTCGCATCGCGACCGCCTCGTCGGCGGCAACGACGAGGGCCGAGGCGACGGTCCGGCTGCCCGCACGAGCGACGGCCTCCTCGACCCAGGGATGGACCCCGCGATCGTGGACGAGGTTGCTCCGGCCATCGGACGGCGACGACGTCGTTCCGCCCCGATCGAAGCCGAGCAGGCCGCGGATCGCGACCACGTGCCGGCCGTCGCCGACCGCGACCGCCGGATCGGCGACTGCGGGTGGGAGGGCGAGCCGTCGCGCATCCGTCGATCCGCCGAGGACGGGACCGCCGTCCCGGAGACGGATCGGTCCCGACGCACGAACGTGCGACACCCAGATCTCGACGCCGGGCAGGACGAGGACGGCCGTCCGGACCGTCGTCGGCGAGGACGTCGGGAGGTGATAGGTCGATCGGATCCAGCCCGGTCCTGCCCAGCCTCCGGTCGATTCGTTCCGGTGGGCGATCGCGATCGTCCCCGACGTCCGGTCGTCCTCGATCGCCACGAGGGCGTCGTCCGAGCCGGCGGTCGCCCCGGGTTCGATGGGGACGTCGAACGGGTGACCGGACCGGTAGGCGAGCTTGCCATACGTCGCGGCGTAGTCGTGGTCGGCGATGTCCGGCGGATGGCCGCTCCGGGCGTTGTGGAGTGTCGTCCCGCCAGATCGCCTCGTGACGAGCAGCCCGGCCCGCGCGGCGGCGATGGCCCGATCGCGCGTCGATGCAGACGCGGCCGGCCGCTCGCGGGCGCTCCAGAACGGATGCGCGGCGGGCAGCGCCAGGGGGACGAAGGCGTGCGCCGCCCAGGCGACCGCGCCAGCCGAGACGTAGCGCTCGACGACCGCCGGCCGCTCCCCGCCGACGCCGATCCGGAACCAGTCGGTCGCGTCATCGACCGCGCCGTCGGCGAGGGCGCGCCGGATCACCGAGCCCGTCAGGCGTCGGGCGACGCCCGGTGGCAGCGGGTCGATGCCGAGCAGCGCCGCCTGTCCGAATGGCGCCGCCACGGCAAACCGATAGCCGAGCGACCGACCGAAGCGAGGGGAGCTGCCATCGTCGGCGATGCCCGCCGCGATGAACCGGAGCCACGCCTGCGCCCGGCGGATGACGCGGCGCCGCACGGCCGGCCGACGCCGCCCGTCGATCGCGACCCACCACAGCAGGTGCCAGTGGATGGCCCAACCGCTGTAGAGATCCAGGGCATGACCGGCACCGTCGCTCGACCAGCCGTCGCCCGCGTCATGGCGGAGCATCCAGTCCACAGCGGCGTCGATCGCGTCGACGTCCACCGCACGGCCGTTGGCCAGCCGGACCAGCCGGGAGATCATCGGGAACAGGACCCAGTTGTCCGGCCAGACGTCGCGCCCGTCGACGAGCGCGATCCAGTCGAGGGCACGGTCGAACGCGTCCGGGTCCAGGCGGTTCATCGCATCCCGCAGTCGCTCGCCACCCAGCCACAACGCGGTCGCGACCTCGGCCGCCTCGACGATCCGCTGATCGCGGTCCGTGATCGGGCCCCACCACGCTCCATGGCGGGGATCGGTGCCGTCGGCGAGACCACGCGCGAGGATGGCGGCGACATCGTGGTGGCGGCCTTGCCAGGCGAGATCGGCCGGGTTCTCGCGGTGGGCCAGCCACGCCGCCCAGGCGACGCTCATCCGGGCGAACCCCTCGATCGACGGGATCCGATCGTCCGGCGGCGCCCCGGGCAGCGCGGCCGCGGCCGGCGATCCGCCGGCCGGGATCGACCGCACGAAGCCGTCCGTCAGCCGTGCCAACAGGGCGACGCAGTCGCCTCTCGCGGTCATCGCTCCGTCGGCCTCCCGGCCGCGTCGATCGCCGCAGCGACGTGCGCAACGAGCCACTCCCGAGACGGCCGAAGGACCGCATCGGCGGCCGCGAGCTCCGGGTGCCAGGCACGCTCCCACTCCAGGCTGATCGGCGGGACGTCGGTCCCGGCTGCCGCGCACGACGCCGTCAGGCTGTGGATCGCCCGCTCCAGCGGCACGTCGCCGGCGCCGAGGTCGCCAAGCCGCCAGCTCGG
>JBPYEM010000298.1:0-4564 GCA_051985205.1 Candidatus Limnocylindrales bacterium
GGTAGGCGCCCACGCCGCCGGCCGCATTGACGACGAGGAGCTCTACGGCATCGAGTCTCATGCCTGCCCGGGACCCGGCGCGTGCGGCGGGCAGTTCACCGCCAACACGATGAGCATGGTCATGGAGGTCCTGGGCCTGTCGCCGGCCGGCCTGAACGGGATCCCCGCCGAGGAGTCCGCGAAGGACGACGCGGCTCGCCGCTGCGGCGAGCTCGTGATGGACCTCGTTCGAGGCGACGTGCGGCCGTCGCGCTTCGTGAACCGGACGTCGATCGACAACGCGATCGCGGCGGTCGCCGCGACGGGCGGCTCGACGAATGCCGTCCTGCATCTGCTCGCAATCGCCCACGAGTTCGGTGTCCCGCTCGGGATCGACGAGTTCGGCGCCATCGCCGACGCGACGCCGATCGTCGCCGACCTCCAGCCGGGTGGCCGGTACACCGCGACGCACCTCTACGAGGCGGGCGGCCTCGCCCTGGTGTTGCGCGAGCTCCTCGCCGGGGCCCGGATCGACGGCTCCGCCCCGAACGTCGACGGTCGCGACGTCACGGAGATCGCCGCCGCGGCCACCGAGACGCCCGGTCAGGATGTCGTCGTCCCGTACGACCGCCCGCTCAAGCCGGTCGGCGGTCTGTCGATCCTTCGCGGCTCGCTCGCGCCGGACGGCTGCGTGGTCAAGCTCGCGGGTCACGAACGCCGGCTGCATCGAGGTCCGGCCCGGGTCTTCGACTCCGAGGGCGACTGCTACGCCGCCGTCCGCGACCGGAAGATCGTCCCCGGCGACGTCGTGGTCATCCGCTACGAGGGCCCGGTGGGTGGGCCGGGGATGCAGGAGATGCTGAGCGTCACCGCGGCGCTCACCGGCGAAGGTCTCGGCGACTCCGTCGCCCTCATCACGGACGGCCGGTTCTCGGGCGGGACCCACGGCCTGATGATCGGCCACATCGCGCCGGAGGCCGCGCTCGGTGGGCCGATCGGGCTGGTCGAGGAAGGCGACCCGATCGTGATCGACGTCGACGCGCGGCGACTCGACCTGGACGTCCCCGCCGATGTCCTCGAGCAGCGCCGCGGTCGCTGGACCGCGCCGGCCCCACGCTACGGAGGCGGCGTGATGGCCAAGTACGCGGCGCTCGTGAGCTCGGCGTCTCTCGGGGCCGTGACGACCGGCCGGCGGATGCACGACAGTCTCGACCGCGCCGGTCTCGACGCGGCCGCCGCGCGGACGAGCGCCGATACGCTGATCACGGCCGGATGACGGTCCGGATCGGGTTCAAGACGTCGCCGCAGGACGTCGACTGGGCGACGGTCGATGCGACGTGGCGCGAGGCGGGTGCGCTGACGACCGAACCCGGCGGCGGCTTCGACAGCGGCTGGCTGAACGATCACCTGACGAACATGGACGCTGCCGTTCCAGGGGCGTCCCTCGAGGCCCTGACGGTGCTCGCCACGCTCGTCCACCACGTGCCGGGCACCCTCGTTGGCCACGCCGTCCTGTCGAACACCTTTCGCCATCCGGTGCTGCTCGCGAAGGCCGCGGTGGTCCTGGATCACGCGACGCGGGGTCGGTTCGTGGTCGGCCTCGGGGCGGGCTGGTTCGAGGGCGAGCACGAGCCGTTCGGGCTCGAGCTGCCACCGCTCGGCGAGCGGATCGACCGCCTGGTGTCGGCGGTGGACACGCTCCGAGCGTTCTGGTCCGCGCCGGCCACCGCCCCGCCGGGCGTCACCCGGCCCGATCCGTTCTACCCGCTCCACGAGGCCGTCGATGCGCCCCCGCCGTTCACGCCGGGCGGGCCGGCGATCTACCTCGGCGGGCAGGGACCGCGCGGGATCCGGCTCGCCGCACGAACCGCCGCCGGCTGGCTGCAGCCGGGCAACAATGCCGGCGACGTCGCGTATCTGACGGAGAAGCGGAACGCCCTCCTCGCCGCGCTCGAGGCGGAAGGCCGGGACGCCGCCGAATTCGATCTCGTCGGTCAGGTCGTCACCGGCCGAACGGCCGCCAGCCGCCGGGAGGCCGTCGCAGCCGCCCGAGCGATGATCGACGCGGGGGCGACCCACATCATCCTCGGCATGTCGGCCGTGCTCGGACCGGACGGGTTGCGCGACGTGGCTCGCGAGTGCCTGGCGCCACTGCGGGAGCTCGCTGCGTGACCGGTCCCGCGGAGCCCGGATCGCCGTCCCCGCTCCGGCCCGATCCCGCCGCGTACGACACCGAGCGGAACCAGGTCGCCCGCCAGAAGGGGCTGCCAACCGGCTACATCCCGGGCGGCGACGATCCGGACGCCGCCCGAGCGGCCGCCGACGACCGCCGCTGGCTCCGGATCCTGCTCGTGATGGTCGTCGTGATCGTCCTTGCCGGATTCGTCCTGGGCCTCATCGCCGCGCTCGCCGGCCTCACCGACCTCGTCGGCAACCCCGGCTGAGGTCGATGGCCTCGAAGGTGCCCCTGCCCTCGACACGGATCGAGCCGCACGCCCTCGAGCGGGCGCAGAACGAGCTCGTCGAGGTCCTGCGATCGCTGATCCGCATCCCGTCGATCAACCCGCCGCGGCCGGAATCGCCAGATGGCGAGACCCGCGCGGCTCGCTGGATCGCCGATGCGCTGGCCGACGCTAACGTCCCGTCTGATGTGCTGGAGCTGACACCGGGCCGCGGCTCCGTGGTCGGTCGCCTTCGCGGTGACGGCAGCGGCGGCGACCCGCTCCTGCTGCTGAGTCACCTCGACGTCGTGCCGGCGCCGCCGGAGCTGTGGGCCCATGACCCGTTCGCGGGCGACCTCGCCGATGGCTACGTCTGGGGTCGTGGCGCGGTCGACATGAAGAACCTGTTGGCGATGGAGCTGAGCGTCGTCCGGATGCTTGCCGCGGAAGCTCGAGCCGCCGGCCGCGACCCCGCCGCTGACCCCGTCCCGGGGCTTCGCCGCGACGTGATCTTCGCCGCAACCGCGGACGAGGAGGCCGGCGGCCTTCACGGGATCGGCTGGATCGTCGCCGAGCGGCCGGAGCTGCTCCGCGCGGCGGCCGCGATCAACGAGTCCGGCGCGGTCGCGACCGAGATCGCGGGCCGGCGCTTCTACCCGATCGGCGTCGCGGAGAAGGGCTACGCGGTCTATCACCTGACCGTCCGCGGGACGTGGGGCCACGGCTCGATGCCGCGCGACGACAACGCCGTCGTTCGGGCCGCGACCGCCATCACGAGGCTCGCTCCGCAGGGACCGGCCCGCCCCATCGACGCGATGCAATCGGCGCTGCGGCGAGTGGCGGACGAAATCGACGCGGACGACGCCGACCGACCCGCCGCTCGGATCCTGCGGGCGCTGGCGTCGGACGACGGGCGGCTTGCCGACGCGGGGCTCGACGCCAGCTGCGATCCCGCCTACGCGCGCGTCGTCCGGGCGTTGCTCCGCGACACGATCAGCCCGACGATCGTGCACGCCGGGGTGAAGTACAACGTCATCCCCGGCGAGGCGGTGGTCGAGATCGACTGTCGCGTACTCCCAGGAACGACCGAGGACGACATGCGCGAGATCATCGTCGGCCGGCTCGGCGATCTGGCGGCCCACGTCGACGTCGACCTCGTGATCCACGCCCCGGCCGTCGCGGCCCCGACCGACGACCCGCTCTATCCGCTCCTCGAGGGGACGGTCGTCGACCACGACCCGAGCGGGATCCCGGTGCCATTCATGGTCCCGTTCGCGACGGACGCCAAGCACACCGCGGTGCTCGGGATCCCGACCTACGGGTTCTCACCGCTCCGGCTCGATCCCGGCGAGCGGTTCCTCGAGCGGTTCCACGGCGTCGACGAGCGGGTCGGCGTCGACGCGCTCCGCTGGGGCCTGCCCGTGCTCTACGACGTGGTGCGTCGCTACTGCTCGTAGGACGGTCGCTCCCCGAGCGGAGGCGCGACGAACGCGACGCGCCGGGTCAAGCGGTGGCCGGCTCCGCGTTCATCGGCTCGATCGTGACCTCGACCTCCTGCTCGCAGTGCGTGCAGCGGAAGACCTGGTGGCGGAGCCAGGCTCGTTCGGCGTCGTGCTCGGCGGCGTCATGCGGCACCTGCTCGAGCGGCGCCCAGCTGCCGTCCTGGTGCCGGTGCTCGATCCGGAACGCCGCGGTGTTGAAGAGCCTCGGGTCCATCGCCGGTCCTCCCTGATCCCGGCCCGTCGCCGACGGGCGTCACTGCCCTGGTGTCCCGCTCAGCCTACTCGGCCCTCGCCTTGATCAAGCGGCCTCGGCGAGAGATCGCGTGCGTCGCGAGCGCGGCGACGCCCATTGCGATCAACGCCCGCTCGGCACGGGGCATGGGCCGGACGGCGGACAGGAACTGATCCGCCCGGGCCCGGTCGACGACCCGGAGGAGCGCCGCGCCGCGCGGGGTGAGCTGGAGCGTCCGCTGGCGACGGTCCTCCTCCTCGACGCGGCGCTCGACCAGCCGCCGCCGGACCAGCCCGTCGACGAGGCGGCTCGTCGCGGATGGCGAGCGGTTGATGACCTCCGCGAGGTCACCGATCGTCATCGTCCCGGAGTCGGCGAGGACGTAGAGGGCGGCGAGCTGGGTGAACCCG
>JBPYEM010000299.1:0-5513 GCA_051985205.1 Candidatus Limnocylindrales bacterium
CGACCCGCTTCCCGGAGATCCTGTTCGAGTCGTGCGCGAGCGGCGGCGGTCGCTTCGACCCGGGCATGCTCGCGTTCGCGCCGCAGGCGTGGACGAGCGACGACACAGATGCGATCGAGCGGCTCGCGATCCAGTGGGGCTCGTCCCTGGCCTACCCCGTGTCATCGATGGGTGCCCATGTCTCGGCCGTGCCGAACCACCAGGTCGGCCGGGTCGCTCCGCTGGCGACACGGGCGGCGGTCGCGTTCTTCGGTGCCTTCGGCTACGAGCTGGACACCACCCGGCTCACGGAGGACGAGCGGTCCGGGATCCGCGACCAGGTCGCCTTCTACCGGCAACATCGCCGGCTCATCCAGTTCGGGCGGTTCGTGCGTCTGCGGTCGCCCTTCGAGGGCGACGGCAACGAGACCGCCTGGCTGGTCGTCTCGGACGACCGGCGGCACGCGATCGTCGGCTTCTACCGGACCCTGAATCGGCCCAATCCCGGCCTCGACCGGCTGCCCCTGCAGGGACTCGACGACACGGTGGACTACCGGATCTCGGTCTGGCCGGCGGCGGAGGACGCAACGTCGCGGGCGAACGCGGTCAATCGCCGCGGCGACGACCTCCGGGTGAACGGCCTGCTGTTCGACGTCGAGCGCCACGAGGCGGCGACGCACGGCGACTTCTGGGCCCGGCTCTTCGTCCTGGACGCGGTCTAGCTCAGTCGATCCAGCCGGCGCCATCGACCGCGTCGACGTCGACGACGGTCGGCGTCAGGCCCGTCCGCGCCGGGTAGTCCCGCTCCACGGCCTCGCGCAGCGCGGGGATCGCGGATCGATGGACGAGATTGATCGTCGAGCCACCGAAACCGGCGCCGGTGAGACGTGCCGCGACGACGCCCGGCACGGACGTCGCGATGTCGACGAGCGCGTCGAGCTCGGGCGAGCTGACCTCGTAGAGATCCCGCAGCGAGGCGTGGCTCGCCGCGAAGAGCCGGCCGACCTCCGGGAGGTCGCCGGCCTCCAGGGCCGCCTCCGTTTCGAGGACGCGGGCGTCCTCCTCGACGACGTGGGTCGCGCGTCGGAAGGCGACCGCATCCATCCGGTCGCGGGCCGCCGCGAGGAGCGCCGGATCCGCGTCACGGAGCGCGCGAACGCGCGGATCGACGGTCTGGAGCGCGGCCACGGCGCGATCGCAGTCGGCCTTGCGCTCGTTGTACTGCGATGACTCCAGCCGGTGCGGCGAGCCCGAGTGACAGACCACGAGGCGGACCTCCGGCAGCGGCAGCGGCACCGGACGAACGTCCAGCGATCGACAGTCGAGCAGGATCGCGTCGCCGGCGACACCGCCGGCCGAGGCGAACTGGTCCATCACCCCGGACTGCACGCCGACGTAGGCGTTCTCCGCCCGCCGCCCGATCCGAGCCCGCTCGGCGACCGGGACCGGTCGGTCGCGACCGAGGAACGCGAGCGCGCTCGCCATCTCGAGCGCGGCCGAGGACGACAGCCCGGCACCCTGCGGCAGATCGCTCGCGAGGACGGCGCGGAAGCCGCGTAGCGGCTGGCCGGTCTCGCCGAGGGCCCAGGCCGTGCCGGCGATGTAGTCGATCCAGGTCCGAATCGGCCCGCCGATCGAATCGAGGTCGAACGCGGCCGTCTCGCCGGTCTCGTCGAGGGTCACCGTCACGCGACCGTCGTCGACGGGGAGCAGGGCCAGCCGGATCTCGAGCCCGATCGCGGCCGGCATCACGAAGCCGTCGTTGTAGTCCGTGTGCTCGCCGATGAGGTTCACGCGGCCGGGCGCGCGGATCACCTCGATTGCCGAGGCGTCGGCCGATCGGGCTGCGGGATCGAGGGCGCGAAGACGTGTCCGGAGCCGGTCCGGGTCGAGCCGGACCCGGCCGAGCCGCGCGGGATCGATGGCGCGGGCGTCCACTGGGCTCAGTCGAAGGCGAGGAACACGGCGCCGACCACGACGAGCGCCGCCGATCCGATCCGCCGGATCACCTCGTCGCGGTCGCTAGCCTCGCGCATCCGGATCGCGCCCCAGCCGGATGCCAGCACGATCGCCGACTCGCGCAGCGGCGCGACGGCGCTCAGGGGCGCGACCGCGAACGCGGCCAGGATCAGCATGTACGCCCCGAGGGTGATCAGCCCGCCCATCGCGGCCCGGAGCGGGATGAAGTCCGGCGGCGACGGGTCGCCACCCAGCGTCACCGTGCCACCGCCCGCCGCCGCCGCGACCGGGACGCGCGTCCGGACCGCGAGCCGCCGCCGCTCGACGGCGATGTAGCTCCACAGGAAGACCGTGCACGAGGCCCAGATCAGCCCCGCGTACATCCAGGGCTCCGTGCCCCGAACGCCCACCCGGTCGACGGCGGAGTAGCTCGCGATCGTGATCCCGGTCAGCAGAGCGAAGCCCGCCGCTCCGCCCCGTTCACGGCCGGAAGCCCGGAGGTATTGCCACGGCCGCTGGAGCGAGAGCAGGCCGACGAGCAGGCAGACGACGCCGATCGTCCCGAGCAGCCCGAGCCGCTCCCCGAGGATGCCGGTCCCGATCGCGACCGCGAGCAACGGCGCGGTCCCACGAGCCAGCGGGTAGACCATCGACAGGTCGCCGCGTCGATAGGCGGCCGCGAGGAACGAGAAGTACAGCGCCTCGAGCGCCCCGGAGATGATGGAGAGCGTCAGCGTCTCGCCGGGGATGGCCGGTCGACCGACGAGCAGCCAGGCGACGAGGGCCGTCGGGCAGAGAACCGCCGCCGCGGTCGCCATGCCAACGCCCGCGGCGAGGAGCGGGTCGCCGGCGGTCTTGAGCAGGACGTTCCACGTGACGTGGAGGACGGCCGCGCCGGCGACGAGCGCGAAGACGAGCGGATCCACCGCCCGATCCTACCGGGCCGCTAGCCTCGGAGGTCGCGCCTCCCGAACGCCCACGCACCGACCGCAACGCCGCCGACAGCGAGGACGGCCGAGGCCGCCAGCCCGGCGACGTCCCACTGGCCGAGCATCGGCAGCCCGTAGTGGGCGCTCAGGGCGAGCTGGTGGACGACGTCGGGCAACTTGAACGCGGGAACGATCGTGTCGATGAACCAGGTCAGGATCGTCAGGATCGCGACGCCCGGGGCGGCCCAGGACGACCGCCACAGTCCCGCGATCGCGACGCCGACGCCGGCAAACGCCGCGGCGAACACCCCGAGGGCGAACGTGCCGATGACCGGACGGGCGAGATCGCCACCGATCATCGCGGTCCCGATCGCGATCCCGATCGCGGCGATCACGGTGAAGGCGACGATCTGGCCGAGGATCGCGAGGCCGCCGGAGATCGCCCAGCGGGCCCGCGCGAGCGGGGCGGCAAGGAGCATCTCCAGCCGGCCGGAGGTCTCGTCCGACGCCCACGCACCCACGAGGGTCGCCGCGGCGAGCCCGGCGAGGACGAATCCGAACTGGACGAACAGCAGCTGCAGGAACCCGCCGACACTGACGATGTCGCTGCCGGGGAAGGCCGTCTGGAGGAGCTTCGCGAAGTCGGGCGCGGTTCGGGCAAGATCGACGAACGCCTGCGCGGATGCGGCGAGGACGAGGCCGAAGAGGCCGATCCCGAGGCCCCACGCCAAGGCGGTCGAGAGCCCGTTCCCGAACGACCGGGCGGTTGGCCCACCGACGCCGACGAGGCCGCGCGGCAGGCTCGGGGTCGGGACGGCGCTCGTCGCGCCGATGTCCCGACGGGCGAACGCCTCGACGCCGAGGGTCAGGAACAGGACGGCGACGATCGCGACCGGGATCAGGGAGGGCCAGTCGTAGACGCCGGCCAGCGGCAGGTGGTTCGAGGTCCAGCCGAACCAGGTGAGATTCGCGAACGGCGCGAGCGCCGGGACGGCGCCCTGGTAGCCGTTCAGGATCCAGCCACCGAACATCACCGCACCGGCGATCGCGACGCCGGCGCCGCGGCCCAGGAACTGGGACAGGGCGAAGGCGAGCCCGCCAGCGGCGAGCGCCATCAGACCAAGCTGGAGGGCGTACGCGAACGCGGCGGTGACGGAGATCTCGTCACCGGGCAGCTTCCCGTTGACGGCGCCGGCAAGCGCGGTCGAGAGGAAGACCACGACCGACGCGATCGCGATCACGACGATGTGGCCGGAGAGCTTCTCCACGGCGATCCGTCGCCGGCTGATCGGCGCCGCGGCCACGAACTCGAGGCTGCCGCGCTTCGCTTCCGCGGCGAGGGTCGACGAGAGGGCGAGGATCGACCAGAGGCTCAGGACGATGGGGAAGAAGGTCCCGTACTTGTATTGGACGTAGCCGCCCATGGTCTCGACGTTGATCGGCTTGCCGGCGAGGCCCTGGAGGATCGGCGGCAGGTTCTTGACGACGTCGGACAGCTGCTGGCGCTTGGCCGGCGTGTCGAACTCGCTGGCGACCGCGGCCGTGGCACCGACCAGCATCAGGAACAGGAGCACCGAGACGATGATCGTCGTCCGACGCGAGTCGCGAAGCGTCTTGCCGATGACCGTCCGGGCGTACTGGACGACCCCGCGAACGTCGACGGACCGGGCGCGCCGGAGCCGGGGGCTGGCTGCCATGTCAGGCCGCCTGACCGGCCGACCGGCCGTACTCGGCGAGGAACGTCTCCTCGAGCGACGGCTCGCGGCTGACGAAGTCGAGCAGGTCGTACCTGGCGGCCTCCTGGACGACTGGCGTGATCGACCCGGAGACGCGCATGCGCAGGACGTGCTCGTCGCTCGTGACGTCGCTGACGCCGGGCAGGCCGCTGAATGCCGCGACGGGGACCGGCCCCGAGAAGCGGAGCTCCACCTGGTGGTGGGCGAGGTCGCGCAGCGCCTCGACCCGGTCGACCTTCACGAGCCGCCCGTCGCGGATGATCCCGACCCGATCGCAGGTCTTCTCGACCTCGCCGAGGATGTGGCTGGACAGGAAGACCGTCCGGCCTTCGGCCTTGGCCTCGCGGATGACCTCGAAGAAGGTCTGCTGCACGAGGGGATCGAGGCCCGACGTCGGCTCGTCCAGGATCAGCAGATCCGGGCGGTTCTGGAGGGCGACGACGAGGCCGACCTTCTGCTTGTTGCCCTTCGAGTACTCCTTGAACTTCCGGCTCGGATCGAGGTCGAGCCGGCGGATGAGGTCGGCCTGGTAGGCGGCGTCGACGCCGCCACGGAGGTTGGCGAAGTAGTCGATCGTCTGTCCGCCGGTCAGCTTGTCGTACAGCGCGAACTCGCCCGGCAGGTAGCCGATCCGCTTGTGGATCGCGACCGGATCGACCGTCGTGTCGATGCCGAACACGAACGCCTTGCCCGAGGTCGGGCGGAGGTGGTCGAGCAGGGTCCGGATCGTGGTCGTCTTGCCGGCGCCGTTCGGGCCGAGGAATCCGAACGCCTCGCCCTCCTCGACGGCGAGATCGATGTCGATGATCCCGCGGTGCGCGCCATACGACTTGGTGAGCTTCCGGGTCTCGATGACAGCCGTCATCACCCTTCCTTCCTGACCGGGTAGACGGTCCCGACTCGCTTTGCT
>JBPYEM010000300.1:0-3744 GCA_051985205.1 Candidatus Limnocylindrales bacterium
GCTCTCCAGCGCCGAAGATACTGAGAGGGCAGCCTTTCGGGAAAATAGGTCGTCGCCAGGATTTTTGCGTTTCGAGAGGTTTCCGACGGACGTCCACCGCGCGGCCTCGTCCGTCGACCTTGCGCTCTGGGATGGCCGGTATCCTTGCGGACCATGACGTCCCCGGTCGATGCAACCCCGGGCGACCCGCCCGACGGCGCCGGTGGGGCGGTGGGGCTCCCTCTCGCAGACGACGCGAGATCGCCGACCCCGGCCGGCGACGTCGACGTCTCCGAACCGCCAACGGTCCCGGAGGATCCCGAAGCGCCCGACGCCTCGACCGACGCAGCCTTCGAGCGGCAGGGCGATGGACGGGACGGCCGCAACGGCGCAGGCGTCGACGGCGCGGACGCCCTTGGTGCTCGCGCGCGCACGCGCGCGAGCGCTCCCGAGATCGCCGCGGCCATCTGCCCCTATCTCTCGTCGGCCGGCGGGTCATGGCGGATGGCCGTGCCGTCCCGTGACCACCGGTGCCTGGGGCTGACGCCGCCCAGCCCACAACCCACGGAAAAGCAGCGTCGCCACTGTCTCGTCGCCGAGCACGTCGAATGCAGCATCTACCGGGCCGCCCGAGAGGCGCGGTCCACCGCGCTCGCCGGGGCGGTTGATCCGGCTCGAATCGCGGTCGCTGACGCGCGACGGCGGGCCGTGCCGCGGACGGCTCCGGTCCTGCTGGAGCCGCCGCGCCTGCTCGATCAGGCCAGCCGGCTCCAGTTCGACCGGACGCCCGGCCAGCTGGCGCTCGTTGGTCTGATGGTCATCGCCTTCGTCTTCGTCGCGGTCAGCCGCCTTTCGGCCGGCGCACTGGGTCCAGCGGATGCTGCATCCGCGTCTCCTTCGATGATCGCCATCCGTCCGTCGGTCTCCGCAGCTCCGACCTCGAGTGCGCGCGTTCCATCGGCGTCGAAGACCGCGGTCCCCTCCGGCTCGCCGAGCGCATCCTTCCGGACGACGTACACCGTGAAGAAGGGCGACACCCTCGCCGCGATCGCCGCCAAGTTCAAGACGACGGCGGCCGCGATCCAAACACTGAACAGCCTGAAGAACGTCCCCCTTCACGTCGGCCAGGTCCTGAAGATTCCCTGATCCGCACGGACGGGGTTGTGCGCTCGATACCTCCGGTCCGAGCTGCCACCGCCGCCGGTCTAGCGTTGGCAGCCGCGACAGAAGGACGTGACGAACCCGCCCGGCTTCACCTCGCTGATGCGGGTCCCGCAGCGCGGACACGCCTGGCCACCCTTGTCGTGCACGGCGAGCCAGTCACGTGCCTGCTTCTCGAACGTCGGCGGGACGCGCTTCCGAAGCGTCTCGATCGCGGTCGCCACCGTCGTCCTCGTCGCGTCATAGAGTCCGTCAATCTCCTCGGCAGCGAGGCTCGACCGCTTCCGGAAGGGAAGCAACCGGGCCGCGTGTAGGACCTCGTCGCTGTAGGCGTTGCCGATTCCGGCGACGAACGCCTGGTTCTTCAGGAGGTTCTTCAGCTCGCCGGGGTGCCGGCGAATGCGTTCCCGCCACATCTCGATCGTCAGCGCGGGGTCATCCGCGTCCGGGCCGAGCTCGTCGTCGAATCCGGCAACAGCACGCTCCACGCCGGCAGGCAGCACGTAGACCTTGCCCATCTGTGTCGGGTCGCGGTAGCGGATCTCGACCGCCGCGTCGTCCGCCGGCATCCATGGGGCACCACGCGTCCATCGCGCTGCGTCTCGGGGAGGCCCCGTCCGTTCGCCGAACGCGAGGACGACCGCAGTCTTCGTCGGGAGCGGCGTACCGGAAGTGGCGAGCTGGAACCGGCCGGTGAGCATCGGGCTGAAGATCAGCCGGTCCCGCGTCAGCCGGACGGTGACGAACTTCCCACGTCGCCGGAGCTCGAGGAGCTCCTGCCCGGCGAGCGCATCCAGCTCGGCCGGCGTGCCCCGGACGGCGAGCGGCGCAACCGCCCTGACAGAGGTGATCCGACGCCCGGCGAGCGCCGCGTGAAAGGCGTCGGCGACGACCGCCAGGTCGGGCAATTCGGGCACGTCCAGCGGATTGTAGCCGCGTGAAACGCTGTGCTAGACTCTCCCGGCCCTAGACGGCCACAGCTGAAGACACGTCCAGCCAGCCTCGCACGAAGGGAGCGGACCGCGGCCCCATCACCACGGACCACCTCTGATCGTTCCGGAACCGGCCTGGGCGCTGCCCGGGCCGTCGTCGTGTCTGGGGACTACGACAGGAGAGATCAGACCGTTGACCGAAGAGTTGCAGGACGGGACCGTCCAGCCGGAGGCAAGCGCCGCCGGGGACCCCACTCCCGACCGACCCGCCGCCACTGCCGTGGCCGATGATCCCGAGGCCGTTGCGACCAACGACCAGGCGGCGGACCTGACCGCAAGCGACGATCCAGTCGTCGCCGCGGGCGAGTCGTCGACCGCGATCGCGGCAGATGCGCCCGAAGCGGGTTCCCCCACGCCCGAAGCGGATGCCCCCACGCCCGAAGCGGATTCATCCGCGTCTGGGGCGACCAATCCCGTCGACGGCGACGCACGTCGCGCCGCGCCGAGCGACGAGGCCGTCCAGGGCGATGTGGCCGTCGCCGCGCCCGAGACGATGCCGCTCCCGCCGGAGGTCGAGGCGACCGACACGGCCGACGCCCCGAGCGCGGCCGAGGAGCCGGCCGACGAGGAATCGACCGACCAGGAGGCTGTCGCTCCGACGCCGGCCCCAGCGCCCCGCGACCTTGGCCCTGCGCCGACCACGATGGAGGAGCTGCTCGCCGAGCAGGACTCCGACATCAAGAGCTTCAAGCACGGCGACGTCGTCGAGGGGACCGTCGTTCGCATCGACAAGGACGAGATCCTCGTCGACATCGGCGCGAAGTCCGAGGGTGTCGTCAGCAACCGCGAGCTCTACGGTCGGCATGCGGAGACGCAGCCGCAGCTCGCCATCGGCGACACGGTCCTCGTGTACGTCCTGCAGCCCGAGTCCCAGGAGGGACACGCCGTCCTGTCGCTCCGCCGGGCCGGTCTCGAGCGCAAGTGGCGGGCGATGCAGGAGCAGTTCGAGGCGGGCGTCATCATCGAGGCGCCGGTCATCGACCACAACAAGGGCGGCCTCATCGTCGACTGTGGCATCCGCGGTTTCGTCCCGATCAGCCAGATCGTCGACTTCCCCCGCCGGCCGCAGAACGACCAGCCGCGCGACGCTGCGCAGGAGATCGCCGAGAAGCTCCAGCCCTTCGTCGGGCGCAAGCTCCGCCTGAAGATCCTCGAGGTCAACCGCAAGGCGAACCGCCTGATCCTCTCGGAGAAGGTCGCCCTGTACGAGGAGCGGCGCGAGAAGCGGGACGAGCTCTTCAGCAGCCTCCAGGTCGGCCAGAAGGTCAGCGGCACGGTCCGGTCGATCGCCCCGTTCGGCGTTTTCATCGATCTCGGTGGGATCGACGGCCTCGTCCACAAGAGCGAGCTCTCGTGGAACAAGGTCAACAATCCCGAGGCCGGCTACAAGGTCGGCGACGAGGTCGAGGCCGAGGTCATCGACATCAACCACGAGCGGGGCCGGATCAGCCTCTCGATCCGCCGCCTCCAGCCGGAGCCGTGGCCCTCGACCGTGGCGGACTTCAAGGTCGGCGACATCATCGACGGCACCGTCACCAAGCTCGTCAACTTCGGCGCATTCGTGCGGGTCCGCGACGGCCTGGAGGGCCTCACCCACATCAGCGAGCTCAGC
>JBPYEM010000301.1:0-5663 GCA_051985205.1 Candidatus Limnocylindrales bacterium
GATCGGCGGCGATCCGGAAGAGATAGGTGGCGTAGAGGCTCGAACCGCTCGGGTAGACGTGGGACAGGTGGCTGAACGCGTGGACGCGCTCGCCGCGGTCGTCGAGACCGTGACGGAGCGTCCGCCCAAGGTCTGCGGCCAGGTCCGGCAACCGGCTCCAGTCGACGGCGGTCTCGAGCGTGTCGGCCGCGTAGCCCAGCTGCCAGAGCGAATCGCGGAGATCCGGCGCGCGAACGCGGCTCCGGAGCCACACGCGACCGGGACCGCCACCCACCCCGGTCCCACCATGCCGACGGACGATCGAGCCGACCTCCCGCACCGCCAGCTCGACCAGCTTCTCGTTCCCGCTTGCCGCGACGAGCAGGAGGCACGGCTCCGGACCGATCCGGCGGAGCCGGAGGTAGCCCTGGAGGGCGCGGATCGATCGACCGTCCCCCGCGAGCGCGAGGGTCGTCGCGGTCTCGAGTGGCGTCGAGAGGCGGACCATCGACAGGGGCAGGCCCGCGCGGGCGATCGCTCGCGCCGCCTCGAGGGCGCGCGGCCACTCCCCGAGGAACCAGGCTGGGACGGCCTCGACGCGCGGCTTCGGCACGACGCGCAACACGGCCTCGGTCAGCACGCCGAACCGGCCTTCGGAGCCGAGGACGAGGTGGCGAAGGTCCGGCCCTGCCGCGGACGCCGGGTGCGGCGGCAGCTCGAGCGTTCCGGCCGGCGTCTCGACGCGTCCACCCGCGAAGAGATCCTCGATCCGACCGAACCCGATGGACTGCTGCCCCGCCGAGCGTGCCGCGACCCAGCCACCGACGGTCGACTGCTCCCAGGACTGTGGAACGTGACCGAGCGTGAGCCCGTGCGGAGCGAGCGCTGCCTCGAGGTCCGGACCGGTCGTGCCCGCGCCGAACGTCGCGAGGCCACTCCGCTCGTCGAGCGCCGCGAGGCCCGCCAGCCGCTCCGTCGCGACCGAAACGACGGGTCGGTCGTCGGCCGGATCCGGCGTCACTCCGCCCACGACACCCGTCCCGCCACCGTACGGGATCAGCGACGTCCCACCCCGGCCGGCAGCCGCCATCAGCGCCCGGACCTCGTCGCGGGTCGCCGGCCTCGCAACGCCATCCGGCGCCCGGCCGATCCGGCCGCTCCGGAGGGCGATCCAGTCGGGCAGGCTCTGGCCATGCGCGTGCCGGACCCGGTCGACCGGGTCGGACGAGACACCCGGGAGGTCGACGACACCCGCGGCCGGACCGGGAAGCGCGGCGACGACCTCGTCGAGCGTCGCATCCATGGGCGGCGTGCCAGGCCCGATCTCGGCCTCGAGGAGCCGCACCGCCGACGGCGGGAGGACCGGCGGCAGCGCCCCTTCGTCGATCCAGCCGTTCCAGCGTCGTGCCACGGCACCTCCTCGCCGCGATGGTGCCTCATCGCCGGTGGGACGGCTGGACCACGCGGCGCCGGGATCGGCTCAGCCGCCGGTGCTACCGTGCGCGCATGAAGGGCGATCGCGTCGAGATCGTGGTGGATACCGGCCAGGGCGGGACGCAGACGTTCGAGATCACCGCCTCGAAGAACGGTCGCCGGCTCGAGGTGACGACGGCCCGCGGCGTCGTCGAGGTGAGCGAGGTGACTCGCGGCGGGACGCCGGTGCGGACCGGCCGGTTCATGGCGAGCCGGCTCGTCGCCCTCGTCGAGCATCCCGCACAGGAGCAGCCGGACAGCCGGGTGGAGGTCCAGACCCGGCGGCGGCTTCGCCCGCCGGAGGGCGGCTAGCGACCTCGGCGCGGGTCAGTCGCGACCCGGGATCGTCCGGCTCTCAGATCCGCTGCGACCCGCCCAGCACGTCGATCCCGCTGTCGGTCACGAGCCCGAGGGCCAGATGCCCGATCAGGCCGCGGACGTGGCTGCTCGCGGGATAGGCGTCCGGTGGCCCGGACAGATCGAGGGCCGCATTCAGCCACTCGTCGTTCATCGCGAAGAGGACGAGGCCGTAGAGGAGTCCCCGCCAGGCGCCGACCGCCGGGAGGCGCGGGCGAAGCAGGCCGTACGCGGCCCCGGGCGCGACACCCAGCAGATAGTGGGTCACCTCGGACGCCTTCGATCGCGTCGCCTCGTCGAGGTCCAGGTCCAGGCGATGCGCGACGAGATCGACGAGGTTCGCGGTCGAGCTCTGGCCGTTCGGGCGCGCGGCAGCCTCCCGCGCAGCGTCCGCCTTCGACTGGCTCGCCTGGACGCCGGTCGTGATCAGGTCCATGCACCAGGTGGCAACGCCGCCGGCGATCGCCCCGCGGATCGCATCACCCCACCAGGTCGTTCGGTCGTCCGTCCAGGTCGTCATGCCGCGATCGTCGTGGGAGCGGCCGCCGCCCGGCCCGTCCGGCCGCCGGTCGGAGGTTGCGCCTCCGTGTCAGGAGGCGCAAGCGCCGCCGCGGCGCGACGAGCGGTCGCTTCCCGCTAGAACGGCGGCCAGGGGATCGCCGGCCAGTCCGGCCGCGGCTGCGGAAACCGGCCCGTCTCCAGCAATGCGTCCACGCGCCGCCGGGTCGCCGCGATCTCCGCCCGCGACAGGAGGCTCGCCAGGTCGCGCGCGAGATCTCCGCGCAGCGCGGTCGCAAGCCGGTCGAGGCCGGCGCGCTCGTCCGGAGCGAACGGCCGGCCACGCCAGCCCCAGAGCACGGTCCGCAGCTTCGGCACGGTCGAGAACGTCACGCCATGGTCCACGCCGTACACATGGCCCCCTGTGATCGGCAGGAGGTGGCCGCCCTTCCGGTCCGTGTTGTTGACCGCGGCATCGAAGACGGCGATCCGCCGCAGCCGCCGGTCCGACTCGACGACCATCGCGACGACGTCGACGGTGGGGTCGATGTCGATCCACAGCTGAAGCGCCCCGTCGCCGAAGGGCCCGTCCCGGCGGATCGTGGGCGGCACGATCGACCAGCCCATCGCCTCGCTCACGCGATAGGCGGCCACCTCGCGACGCGACAAGGTCTCGTCGGGGAAGTCATCCAGTGGCCGCTCGCCGGCGGTCGGCTTGTAGACGGCGTCGACGACCATCGCGCCCTCGGGCTCCGGGCAGTCGAGCCGGACCCGACAGAACATCGCATGGTTCGACGATCCGATCAGCCGACCGACGATCTCGATCTCGCCGTCCCGCAGGACCTCGACGGCGCGCGCAGAGTCGATCAGCGGCGAGCCTTCGGGCGGGAGCGGGTCGGCGTCAGTTGACGTAGTGGCCGTTCCGACGCGGGCAGATGTGGCCCTGCGGGTCGAGCGGCTGGCCGCAGAGCGGGCACGGCGGGCGACCCGCCGCCACGACCGACAGCGCGCGGTTCACGAACCCTCGCGCCTCCGCCGCCGTCAGCCGCACCCGCAGCGTGTCCGGACCCTCGTCATCGTCGTCGTCCACGCCCTCGAACGCCGCCAGGAGCTCCGAGGCTGGCGTCCCGGCGAGGGCCTCGATCGACGAGAGGTCGATGACGGTCTCCTCCTCCTCGTCCTCGTCCTCCTCGTCATCGTCGGCCTCGCCCGATCCCGTCAGCGCCGCCAGCGCGTCGGCAGCGGCATCGGCGTCATCGGCCTTCGCCTCGACGAGCACCCGCTCGGCGTCCCCGTCCCAGCCGAGGGTCAGCGTCGTGGCCCGGAAGGCCTCGTTCACCGGCTCCTCGAGTGGCGCGGCGTCCGTCGGCGCGTCGCTCGTCGACGGGCTGATCCCGCGGGTCTCCAGCTCGTCCAGGAGCACGCCGAGACGCTCGGCGAGGACGGCGACCTGGACCTTCTCGAGGACGACGGACACGACCTGGCTCGCGCGCCGGGCCTGGAGGAAGAACGTCCGTTGGCCGGGCTCACCGATCGTGCCGGCGACGAAGCGATCCGGCGGGTCGAAGACGAAGAGACGTCGTGCCATGGTGGGGACGAGAGTACCGGGAAATCCTGAAGCGGCATCCCGACCGGAAGTCGGGGGCCTCTGCGCCACGACCAACCGGAATCAGCCGACGGACACCTGGATCGTGTGGTGGCCCCGGGCGCCGTCCGGCGCCGGCGGTGTCCGGTCGGCGGTCTGGACCTGGCCCGTGCCGTCCGTCGCGCGGACCTCGATCGTATGAGTGCCCTTGCCCGCCGACGCCGCATCCCAGGCGACCAGCCATTGGACCCAGGTGGCCTTCGAGATCGGCGTCGAGAGCTGGGCATCCTGCCAGGCGCCGTCGATCGCGACCTCGACGCGGCGCACGCCGCGGTCCGGCGCCCAGGCGACACCCGCGATCGGGACCCGAGCGGCGGGCAGCGACGCGCCGTTCTTCGGAACGTCGATCCGGGACTGGGTGAGGATGGGGCCCTCCTTGGCCCAGCCGAGCGGGACCCAGTAGCCGTCGAACGCCTCGAGTGTCGTCAGCTCGAGCTCTGTCAGCCACTTCGTGGCCGACACGTAGCCGTAGAGCCCGGGCACGATCAGGCGGGCCGGGAACCCATGCGCCCGGGGGAGGGGCTCGTCGTTCATCTTCAGCGCGATCATCGGCTCGCGGGCCGGATCCATGACCCACGCCGTCGGCATCCCGGCGGTCCAGCCGTCGCTCGACCGTCCGACCAGCTGGGTCGCTCCCGCCTGGACGCCTGCCATCGCGAGGACGTCGCGCAGCTTGACGCCGGTCCATTTCGCGTTGCCGACGAGGTCGCCGCCGACCTCGTTGCTGACGCACGAGATGGTCACGTACTGCTCGACGAGCGGCATCTCCCCGAGATCGGCGTACGACAGGCTCACCTCGTGGTCCACCATGCCGTGGACGCGGAGGCGCCACGTCCCGGCGTCGACGCCCGGCGCGATCAACGCGGTGTCGATCCGGTAGAACTGGTCGTTGGGGACGATCAACGGGGTGAGTCCCGGCACCGACAGCTGGGCGCCGGCCGGGAGGGGCGCCGCCGGAGCGGCGGATGGCAGCGCGGCGGTCGCCGTGCCGGGCGTCGAACCGCCGAGGACTCCGGTCAGCCCGTTCTCGAGCGCCCGCCGGCCGATCACCGCCGCGACGGAGGACGCGGCCGCGATCGCCGCCGCGTGCATCACGAACGTCCGACGCGACCAGTTCGGGCCCCCCGCTTGCGTTGCTGCGCTTCCCGACGCCCGCGCCGCACCGGCGGTCGTGAGCAGGAATGACAGGATCTGGATGCCGGCGCCGGCCGCGACCACCGCGACGATCATCGCCGTCGTCGGGGAGCTGGCAGGGGAGGCGAGCGCCGCGAGGAAGCCCAGGACCCCGAAAGCCCCGAAGCCGACCGCGGCGATCGTGAACGACCGGCGAACGGCGAGCATCGCGAGGACTGCGCCGATGCACGCCGCGACGATGACGATCAGCGTCTCGAGCGCGAGCTTGTCGTTCGTCCCGAACAGCCCGACGACGACGTCCTTGGCTCCGGCCGGCTGATGGTCGATGAGGTACTCGCCGATCGCTGCGAGGAGCGACGGCCCGCCCAGGATTCCGGCGACCAGCTCCGACAGGCCGATCCCGGCGAGCGCGGCGACGGCCCCGGCGATCGGCGCGCGGAACCGATCGGCGGCGCGCGGCTCGTCGGTCGCGGCCACTTGCTCGTCTGCGCGCGCCGGTCGCGGGCGAAGGACGGCGTCGCTCATCGGATCGTCGCTCTCGTCATCTGGATGGATTCTTCGGCGCGAGCGTGACGTT
>JBPYEM010000302.1:0-3051 GCA_051985205.1 Candidatus Limnocylindrales bacterium
GAGAAGTTCGGTCTGCCATTCGTCCTCCTCGCCGACGTCGATCACGGCGTGGCCGACGCCTACGGCTCCTGGGTCGAGAAGAAGAACTACGGCAAGACGTACATGGGAATCGCCCGGCGGACGTTCCTCGTGGATCCCCAGGGACGCATCGCCAAGACCTGGGAGAAGGTCAAGCCCGAGGGCCACGCGGCGGACGTCCTCGCGGCGCTCGACCAGGCCCAGGCCGCCGCGGCGAGCTGACCTTCGGCACTCGAATCGGCGCCGCGCCCGCGCCGTGCTCCCGCGTCGGCACCCCGAGAATCGCGTGAGGCTTCGCTCGTGGGGGGAGACGAGCGAAGCCTCGGCCGGAATGATAGACCTGTCGCGGAGCCCGGAACAACAGGATCGTAGGACGGAACATGGCTGGATCGACATGCTCGGCGAGCCCGGATGACTGACGCGACTGCGCCGGAGACGCCGCCGGCTCAAGGACCCCATCGGTGGCGTCCGGCCCGGTTCATGGTCATCGCGGGCCACCCGGACGACGCCGACTTCGGCCCGGCCGGGACGGCCGCGGCGTGGATCGACGAGGGGTCGACCGGCTGGCTCGTGTGCTGCACGAGCGGCGATGCCGGGGGCGAGGATCCCGACGCGGATCCGCTGGAGCTCGCCGCCGTGCGCGAGCGCGAGCAGCGGGCGGCGGCGGCGATCATCGGCTATGCGGGCGTCTCGTTCCTCCACATGCCCGACGGGGCGCTCGTGAACGACCTCGCGCTCCGCGAGCACCTGGTCCGGGAGATCCGGACGTTCCGGCCGGACGCGGTCCTCGCCACCGACCCCACCGTGATCTTCTATCGCGACGGCGGCGTGAATCACACGGATCATCGGGAGGCCGGTCTCGCGGCCGTCGACGCCGTCTACCCCGCTGCCCGCAACCCGATGGCCTTCCCGGCCCTCGCGAAGTCCGGGCTCGCGGCGCATCGCGTCCGGCGGCTCTACCTCTTCTGGCCGAACGAGCCGAACATCCGCGTCGACATCGTGTCCACGCTGGATCGCAAGATCGCCGCGCTGGCCGCCCATGCCAGCCAGATCCGCGAGCCGGAGAAGCTGTCCGAGCGGATTCGGACCTGGGCCCGGGAGGAAGGGGAGCCGATCGGGGTCGACGCTGCCGAGGCGCTCCGGGTCGTCGTGATCGACGAGGACGAGGACGAGGGACCCGACACGGACCTGGCCGCGGCGACCGCGGGCGCGATCAGTGAAGAGGCGACGGCCGCGGGCTGACCTCGCCGCGCCAGCATCGGGTCGGCGGCTGATCGACGCGCGGCCCGCCCGCCGTCTGGTCGAGACGCGCGGCCGCCCCGAGGGTCAGTCGCTCTCGAGAAGGACCGGCCGGACGGTGCCCCAGGCGTTCCAGAGCTCGGTCAGCGGGTCCGCACGCCGGCCGAGCAGCGTGACGAGCTCGCCGAGCGTCAGGCCGCCCGCCGCGGAGGCGACGTACTCATCCGCGGCCACGCGGACCTCCAGCAGGAGCGTCTGCATCTCCGGCTCGTTCGGCCAGTGCCGGATCCGCATCGGGTCGAGACCCGCGTAGCCGACCGCGAGCGACAGGTCCCGCTGCGACGGGACGCGATCGTCGAGCCAGCCGCCGAAGCCGTCGAAGCGGAAGCCGAGCGATGACAGTCCGCCGGCGATGTCCCGGTTCTGATCCTGGCTGAACGGTCCCCAGAAGAAGTGGTCGACCGGGAAGTCGAACGCGGCGGCCTCGATCGCCCGGGCGACGAGCGCTTCGGCGAGCCCGGTGAGCAACGGCTGCCATCGACGGCTGCCGTCGGGGTCGTCGCCCGCCAGCCGGGCAACGGCCCGTTGCATCGCCTCGCGGTCGCCGCGAAGGATCCGGAGGATCAGGGCGTCCTGACCGGCTCGCGAGCCCATGTCGGACTCGAACGCCGCGTCCTCGGCGACCGGCGGCGGAGCGGGGATCCGGCCGCGCGACGGCGCCGGTCGGCGCTCCGGGGCCGCTGCCGCGGCCGGCCGGGCGGCAGCTGCAGCGGCGATCGTCTGCGCTTCGACGCAGGCGGCGACCGCCTCGCGGGCGGCGATGCAGGCCTCTTCGGCGCGCTCAGCCGAGATGCGGGCGGCGTCCGCCTCGACGGCGAGACGCTCCAGGCCGCCGGCGAGCTGGGTGGCTGCCGCCCGGCTCTTCTCGGCGCGACCGGTGGCTTCGCGCGTATCGACGTTGATCCGGTTGATCTCCGCCAGCCAGTCCCGCGCGGCGCGTTCGACGTCGTCCCGAGTGAACGCTCCGCTCCGAGCGTCGCGGAACCGCTGCTGGGCGGATTCCTTGGCGGACCGCACGGAGCGCGGATCCGCCATCGTCGCCGCCGACTCTGCGGCGGAGACATGGTCGTCGTACGTCCGCTGGGCGGTCCTGAGCGCGTCCGCCGCGGCCGTCGCACCGTCTCGCGCCCGCGCGGCGACCGCGCAGCGTTCGTCGGCCACCCGCCGTTCCTCGGCGCACGGACCGCCATCTGCGGGCGTTGCGGAAGGGGCGATCGTCGGATCGGTCGCCGTCGGAACGGGTGCCGGTGGCGTCGTCCGTGAGCTCGTCGATGCCGTCGCGGCGGGCGCCGGCGCGGTCGTCGGCCCGGCGCTGCCTGAGCCGGTTGCCGGTCCCCGGCCGCTCGGCGCGGTCGGCGGTCGGGCGTCCGCCGGTGTCGTCCCTGATCGATCGAGGTCGTGGTCCATCGCTCCTGCCCCCCGTCCTCCGTTGCCGGCGCCCTCGGCCACGCTCCCCCGATCCCCTCCAGCGGTTGCGATGCCGCCGCCATTCACCGTCGCCGCGGCGGCGACCGCCGCGGCGGTCGATCGGAGCGCCGCCGTCAACGGATCCGGCTCGATCGAGATCGGCACCGGCACGAGCGCCGGGCGTCCCTCGCGCGGGCGAAGCCACAGCGGATCTGGTCGCGTCACCGCGGCATCGAGTGGAACCGCCCCATCGGATGGAACAAGGGCATCAGATGGAACAGCCGTTCCAGTTGCAAGGCTCGCTCGGGCGGTCTCCATGACGCCGCC
>JBPYEM010000303.1:0-2329 GCA_051985205.1 Candidatus Limnocylindrales bacterium
CTGGAGATGCTCCAGATGGCGGTCCTCGAGCCGCAGATCGCAATCCTGGACGAGACCGACTCCGGCCTCGACATCGACGCCCTTCGGATCGTCGCCGAGGGCGTCAACGCGATGCTCAACCCCGAGCTCGGCGTCCTGCTGATCACCCACTACCAGCGGCTGCTGAACTACATCACCCCGGACGTCGTCCACGTCCTCGCCCAGGGCCGGATCGTGAAGAGCGGTGGCAAGGACCTGGCGCTGCGCCTGGAGGACGAGGGCTACGGCCCGATCCTTCGCGACGCCGGCCTCGAGACGACGGCGACGGACGATGCGCTGCTCGTGCCGCAGGCTCCAGCCGAGGAAGAGCACGAGCCGGCGGGGGTCGCCCGGTAGGCCCGATGGCAATCGAGACGCGCCCGGACCAGGCCGACGCCGCGGCGCCGATCGCGCCGCTGTTCGCGGCCCACATCGAGCGGTTCAATCGCGGCGTCGCGAGCGGGGACTTCTCGGAGATGCTCGGCCACTTCACGGACGACGCCACCGCGACCTTCGTCGACCTGCCGATCGGGCCGTTCCGCGGCCGGCAAGCCGTCGCGCAGGCCTACCGCGACTACCCGCCGGACGAGACGATCGACGTCCTCTCGACGGAGGAGCCGGACGACCGGACGATCGTCGCTCGCTTCCGCTGGCATGACACCGGCCAGACCGGGACGATCACGCTCGGCCATCGCGGCGAGCAGCTCACGGACCTCACGGTCGCGTTCGATCCGGTCGCCGCCGGCGGCCAGGCTCACCACGCTGGCGGCCGCGGCTTCGACCCGGAGGTCGTCAAGCGCGACTTCCCGATCCTCGACCAGGAGATCCACGGCCACCCGCTCGTCTACCTCGACTCAGCCGCGTCCAGCCAGAAGCCGGCCGTCGTCATCCAGGCGATGGACACCTACTACCGCGAGTACAACGCGAACGTCCACCGCGGGATCTACACGATCGGCGAGAAGGCGACGACCGAATACGAGCGGGCCCGGGCCAGGGTCGCCCGGTTCATCAACGCGCCGGACGCCCACGAGATCGTCTTCACCCGCAACGCGACCGAGGCGATCAATCTCGTCGCCTACTCGTGGGGCCGCCGCAACATCCATCGAGGCGACGCGATCGTCCTCACGGAGATGGAGCACCACGCCAACCTCGTCCCGTGGCAGCTCCTCGTCCAGGAGCAGGACGGCGACCTCGAGTTCATCCCGATCACGGACGACGGGATCCTCCGCCTCGACGTCTTCCAGGCGCTCCTCGAGCTGAAGCCGAAGCTCGTCGCCTTCACCCACGTCTCGAACACGCTCGGCACGATCAACCCCGTCGCGGAGATGACGGAGCTCGCCCACGCGGCGGGCGCCCTCGTCCTCGTCGATGGCGCCCAGGCGGTGCCGCACCTGCCGGTGGACGTCCAGGCGCTCGGCGCCGACTTCTACGCCTTCAGCGGCCACAAGATGCTCGGCCCGATGGGGTCCGGCGCGCTGTGGGCCCGCCGCGAGCTGCTCGAGGCGATGCCGCCGTTCCTCGCCGGCGGGGAGATGATCCGCGAGGTCCATCTCCGCCGATCGGACTGGAACGACATCCCGTGGAAGTTCGAGGCCGGGACGCCGGCGGTCGGTGACGCGATCGGACTGGGCGTGGCGGCCGAGTACCTGCAGAGCCTGGGGATGGACGCGGTCCGCGACCACGAGCGGGCCCTCGTCGACCACGCGCTCGAGATCCTCCCCGCTCGCGTGCCCGGCATCGAGCTGTACGGCCCGATGGACCCGGAGCTGCGGGGCGGCGTCGTCCCGTTCAACCTGCCCGCGATCCATCCACATGACGTCGCCCAGGTGCTGGACCGGTTCGGGATCGCCGTCCGAGCCGGCCACCACTGCACGATGCCGCTCCACGAGCGCCTCGACCTCGCCGCGACCGCCCGGGCGAGCTTCAACGTCTACACGACGCGCGACGACGTCGATCGCCTCGCGGACGGCCTGAACGAGGTCCTGAAGGTCTTCCGCGGCTGAGGTCGAGCAGGCCGCCCGCCTCGCCGGCCCGATGGTTCCTGGGGACGCACCTTTCCTGGACAGCCGAGCGTGGACTGGGCTGCATTCGGCCATTCGCGGACCGGTTCTGGCGACATCCACGCTCGTTCGTTCCGGCTTCGTGCCCCTGGGGAACATCCCCGACCGAGGGCTGGGGCGGGGTCGCGCCTTCTAACCGTTCGGTGGCGGCTTCGTCGCGTCGCGTGGGGGGCGGGTGCTCGCATCAAGAAGGTTCCGGCCACCGACAGCCTCCGGCAGCTCCAGCGTGAACGGGAACGGCGCGACACCCA
>JBPYEM010000304.1:0-4746 GCA_051985205.1 Candidatus Limnocylindrales bacterium
CCACACGGACGGCACGCTGACGGTCGAGATCAGCGGCCTCGGGTCGCCCGTCGCCGGTGTCCCGGACCTCTTCGAATGGGAGGCTGACCGGCCGATCGCCCTCGTCATCGTCCGAGCGGGGATCGACGGCGAGGACGTGAGCTTCGACGTCGGGCCGGCCGAGCACGGGGTCGGTCGCGCCAGCTCCGTCGGCGACGGGTCCGGGATCCGCTACGTCGCCTTCTGCTACGACGCGCCGGTCGAGAGCGTGGCTCCGCGCGTCGTGGCACTCGCGCCGGTGCCCGAGACCCTCCCGACCCTCGTACCATCGCCGGCTCCGACGCCCGTGGCCGTGGCGGCTTCGGTCGCCACGAGGCCTTTTGCGGCCACGCATCGCGACCGGCGCTCGATCCTGTCGCTGCTGCTGCACGGCGTCCGCCGGTCGACCGGGGGCGCGTCCGCCTGATCCGGGCGCCGCGGCGGCGGGTGGATCGTCCGCGCCCGAGTCGGACGAGCAGCGCCCGATCAGATCGCCGCGATCGACCGTGGCGCGTAGCGCGGTCCGAACGCCGGAGGGCGGACGCCGCTGAGCTCGAGCAGGCGAACGACCCGCGCCCGCTGGCCCCGCCACGGCTCGAGGAGCTGGAGCATGCGGCGGTCGTCGCCGCGGACCTCGCCGGCGAGGGCGAACGCGACGACGTTCGGCAGGTGGAAGTCGCCGACGCTCACCGCGTCCGGATCGCCGGTTGCCCGGAGCATGACTTCGGCAGCCGTCCACGGCCCGATCCCGGGGATCGACCGCAGCCGCGCGTAGCCGGCCTCCCGCGGAACATCGACGATCTCCTCGAGTCGCGCCGCCCGGGCGCAGACGCGCCGCACGAGATCGGCCCGTCGCCGCTCGACGCCGAGCGGGTGGAGCTCGTGATAGGGGACGGCGGCAAGCTGCCCGGGATCCGGGAGCAACCGCAGCCCGAACGGACCCGGCGCGGCCTCGCCCCATCGCCGGACGATGCCGCGGAGGCCTCGCCAGGCTTCGGTGCCCGTGACCTTCTGCTCGAGGATCGCGGGCACGAGCGCCTCCATGATCGCCGCCGTCCGGCCGAGCCGGACGCCGCGCAGCCGGCGGTCCAGGTCCCGGACGAGCGGGTGATGCGCCGGGTCCCAGCCGGTCCGGTCGTCATCGAGGCCGATGAGGCCGCGGACCGCCGCCAGGGCGCGCTCCGCTCCGGGGCCCCACGCCTCGGTATCGGCAACGTCGCCCCGGACCGTGACATGGATCGTCGCCGGCCCATCGGCGGTCCTCGTCGCCCGGACCACCTCGCCGCCGCGCAGCCGGATGGTCGGATCGCCGTTGCCCCGGACGTGGATGCCAAGCGTCCGGCCCAGGTCGAGCGGGCCATCGAGCGGAATGCGACGGGTCGGCACGGGATCAGTGTCGCAGGTCGGCGCCGCGAGGATGGTCGGCGCGACCGGGCCCCGTCGCGTGATTCGCAACGCTTCCGGAACCGGCCGCAACACCGCACGAATCCGGTGCTTCTGACGGTCTGCCGGCGCGGGATTCGCGCGTTGTCATGCTCGCGCAAGACTCCGAATCCGGCTCGACGGGCGCAGCATTCGGCCGTCGCTGATAGGGTTCCGCGCAGACGTGCGACGCCCCAGAGTCGTCGCGGGCATGGCGCTCATCGCATTGCTCGCCGCGGCCGCCGTCCCCGGATCCGTCGGATCCCAGGGCCCCAGCCCTGCCAGAACGATCGACGCCTCGCTCTTCAGAGCGGTGGACGCTGCGTCGATCGAAGGGACCGCAGCGATGACTCCAACACTCGACCCCGCGTACCGGTCCGATGGTGCGCTCGATGACGCGACGATCCTGCTCGATGCGGATCAGCGGCCCATTCCGGCTGCCCGCCCCGATGCGGGTCGCGTCCAGCCGGCCGCGCCCGTGGGCTCGGTCGCGATCCCCCAGTGGCACCTCGACGGCGACGTCTCCTGGTACGGGCCCGGCTTCTACGGGAAACGGACCGCCTGTGGCTACGCGATGACCGAAAGCCTGGTCGGGGTCGCCCATCGGACCCTGCCATGCGGCACCCGCGTCACGTTCCGCAATCCGGCCAACGGCCGGACGATCACGACGCGCGTCGTGGACCGCGGTCCCTACGTGACGGGGCGGCAGTGGGACCTGACCGGCGGGCTCTGCCTCGCGCTCGGCCACTGCTACACCGGCTCGCTGTACTGGCAGCTTTCGTAACGGGCTGTCGCGGCCCCACGACTGCGTGCATCGCGTCCGGGCGCGACAGCCCTGTACCCTCACGGCATGTGCCGAAGCATCAAGGTCCTTCGCCGTCCGGACGAGCCGGCGACGACCGGTGAGATCGAGGCGGCCGCCCGCCAGTTCGTCCGCAAGGTCAGTGGCTATCGGACGCCGTCGTCCAGGAACAGCGTCGCGTTCGAGGCCGCGATCGCCGACGTCGCCGTGATCTCCCGTCGCCTGCTCGAGGAGATCGGCGCGTCCGTCGAGGAGGGTCCGGACCGCTGGAAGCCGGGCTCGGGCCGGTCCCATCGGCACCCGCATCCCGACGTCGCCGCCACAGCCTGATCCAGCCATCGCAGGTACGGTCCCCCACGAACCCGGCGACGCTGACGCGACGCCGAGGGCACCCGACGCCGTCAGTCCGGTGAGAGGTTGCCCCAGGACACCGCCCGGTCGACGGTGAACCGGATGATGGGCCGCTCCTCGAGTCGCTGACTCGCGTACTGCTCGTACTTGATCCGGAGCGTCCGGATCGCGTCGGCGTGCTCCTCCACCTCGCGCGGCTCCGGCTCCAGCAGCTCGGCACGACATTCGAGCCGCAGCCAGCCGAGGCGTGACCAGTCCTCGGACCAGCGGTCGATCAGGAGCGTCGCCTCGGGCAGGATCAGGATGTCGCGGACCCGGGCCAGCTCGTGCGGATCCGCTGACCGCTTCGGCTTCTCGTCGAGCGGGCTGTGGAGTCGCGGCCGACCGTCCGGCGCGTCCGAGCCGAGGACGAAGCAGATGGGGACCAGCCGCGGCCGCCCGCTCGCACCGACGGTCGCGAGCGTCGCCGTGCGAGCGGCCGCAGCGAAGGCGCGCTCGACCTCGCTGAGGATCGGGGAGCCGGTCACCAGCGAATGGTGCATCCTCCCCGGATGGGCCGCCGTCTCCGCCCGATCGCTGCCTTTGCCGGCGTCTTGGCGATCGCGGGGCTCGCGGCGAGCTGTGGCGACGACGCACCCGCCGATCGCGGCGGCGGTGTCGACGCGCTCCAGTCGGCCTGGCTGGCCCAGCCCATCCCGGTCGCCAACGACGTCGTCCAGGCGGCCGTTCGAGCCTGCCGCGCCAACGGAGCGGGGTTGATCCCGTTGACGTCGACAGCGGTCGTGGCGGACGCCCGCGGCGGCGGTCGGATCGCCGTCGTCTTCTCCGGTCCACGGGAGCAGGTCTTCCTGTGCCTGCTGAGCGCGTCGACGGACGCCGGATTGACGTGGTCGACCGGCTGGGGCGGGGACCGTCACAGCGCGGAGGGGCCGCTGTTCCCGGGCGAGGTCCGCCCGGAGGAACCGCGCGCCGAGCAGGTCGCGCCGGTTCCCGGCGCATCGACGACGTCGCCGCTGCCGATGAGCGCGACGACCACGGCGACGGGTCGGGGCGGCCGGTCGATCGCGACGGTGGACCTGCTGCTCGTCTCGGGCCTCCGCGTCCGGGCATCCACGGCCGCCGGGTGGTACGCGGCCTGGTGGCCGACGGACGACGGCGTGACGGGGTATCAGGCGGTCGACGGAACCGGCCGACCGCTCGGTCCGGTTCAGCATTAGCGCCTCTACACTCCGGCTCGTGGATCCCGTCGCGCCGCCCACCCGCCAGATCACGACGACCCGCGTGGTCGCGGTGCGCGGCCGCTCCCTGGAATTCCGCGGCGACCGCGTCGTGGGCGAGGAGCCGCTCGAGATCCGGGCAGCGGGCCCGGGGCAGGATCCCGTCGCCGTGGCCGTGACGATGCGGACACCCGGCCACGAGGCGGAGCTCGCGGTCGGCTTCCTCCGGACCGAAGGTCTGATCGAGGGTCCGGAAGTGATCCGGACGTCGACCGGCAACCCGGCGACGATGAACCAGCCGGACGACCAGGTCACCGTCCATCTGGCCCGGGCGTTCGATGCCTCCCGCGTCGCCGAACGACACTTCGTCGCGACCGCGTCCTGCGGGATCTGTGGCAAGGCGTCGCTCGACGAGGTCGCGGTCCGATCGGAGCCGATCCCGGACGGACCCGTGGTGCGCCGGGAGCTCATCCTCGCCCTGCCCGACCTCCTCCGCGCCGCGCAGCGCGCCTTCGATGAGACCGGCGGTCTCCATGCCGCCGGACTGTTCTCGGCGTCCGGCGAGCTGCTCGCGCTGCGGGAGGACGTCGGCCGCCACAACGCGCTGGACAAGCTGGTTGGGTCGCAGGTCCTCGCCAGGGCGATGCCACTCCACGGCCGGATCGTGATGGTCAGCGGCCGGGTGAGCTTCGAGATCGTCCAGAAGGCCGCGGTCGCCGGCGTCCCGATCATCGCCGCCGTCTCCGCGCCGTCGGATCTCGCGATCGAGGCCGCGGACCGGCTCGGCGTCACGCTCGTCGGCTTCCTGCGCGGCGACGGCTTCAACGTCTATGCCCACGATGAGCGGATCGACCTGCGCGACCTGATGGGCCTCGCCTGAGGCCTTCGCTCAGCTCCGGTTCTGGACGTACTGGAAGCCGAACCGGCCCTTGATGC
>JBPYEM010000305.1:0-8896 GCA_051985205.1 Candidatus Limnocylindrales bacterium
TGTAGGCGTATCTGCTTGTTCGCTCGCGGATCATCGAGCCGAACCGCCGCGAAATAGCACTACTGGTGATGAAGCAGCCGCTGCGACCGGGCCGGTACGGTGAAACGGCCGGCCCAGTGACCGGCGACGTCAGGCGCCAGGGGCGCGATCGACCTCCGGCCAGGCAGGATTCGGATGCGCCTCCCCCGGTGCGCCCGACGGGCCGGCCTCCACGCTGGCACGGAGCCCGGCACCGCCGGATCGGTCGATGCCAGCCCACGGGTCGACCTCGCGGTGGGGCGCCAGGATCTGCGCCCGGTGGCGGTTGATCGCGACCATCTGCGCCGTCTGACGCGCCTCGCCCGCGGTGTCCGACCAGTACGTCGCGTCCGTCACCGGGATGTACTTGCCGGTGAGCTCCGAAAGCGCCTCGCCCAGGCCGCGCTCAGGCAGGACGTGGATCCTGCCGATCACCCGGAACGGTGGGATGGAGATCAACGCCTCCTCGGAGACCTTCATCGTGCGGAGGTCCGGCCGCGCCTCCACGGCGGTGTCCGCGACGGCGAACAGGACCGCGTCCAGGTTGACCTGGGCGTACTCCGATCGGCTCGCGAGATTCGGTGAGCCGTATTCGTCGACGACGACGTCGGACAGGACCAGGAACGGCTCGTCCGCGTGGTTGAGGACGTCGCTGATCCGGGCCTGACGGGTCCGGATGTTGCCCTTGATGACGAAGCTGTCCGTGTACAGCGTCAGCGAGACGGAGTTCGACTCGCCCCCGAGCAGGTCGTACATGCCGAGAGGATACGCGCGCGTTCGGCCCACGAGCGCCGCGACGCGACGTTCGCCGTGCGGCCCGGACTACTTCCTGGCGCCCGCCGTCACCAGCTGTTCGGCCCCGTGCTGGAGCCCCTCGTACAAGGCCTCCACGGTCTCGAGCGTATCGATCTCGTCGGCCGACTTGTCCGGCCGCAGGTTCGCGATCCGCGGGAAGCGCAGCGAGAAGCCGGACTGGTGGCGGCGCGACCGAACGATCACGTCGAAGGCCACCTCGACGACGACGGTCGGCTCGACCTGGCGATAGCGGCCGTAGCGGGCGATGGTGTGGTCCTCGAACCACCGGGTCATCTCCGCGATCTCCGCGTCGGTCAGGCCGCTGTACGCCTTGCCGATGGTGACGAGCCGCTCGTTCTCCACGTCGCGGACGGCGAACGTGTAATCGCTCAGGACCCCGTGCCGCTTGCCGTGTCCGACCTCGACACCCACGACGACGCAGTCGATCGTCGCGAGCGCCTTCTTCATCTTCAGCCAGCCGAGGCCGCGCCGGCCGGGCGAGTAGATCGACCGCGGGTCCTTGACCATCAGGCCCTCGTTCCGGCGGTCCCGGGCGCTCCGGAACGCATCCTCTAGCCCGTCGACCGACGAGACGCTCGCGAGGTGGCTGAGAGCGAAGACGCCGCCGTCGTCGGCAAGCGGCAGGCGGAGGGTCTCGAGTCGCCGCCGGCGGTCCTCGAGCGGCTCGCGAAGCAGCGGTTCCACGGACGGCTCGCCGGCAGGTTCGGTGGCGCCAGCGGCAGCTGCCGGAGACGGCCCCTCGGACCCGTTCGACTCGTTCGACTCGTTCCGTCCGATCGACCCGTTGGAGTCATTCGACCCCTTCGAGGCGTTCGACCCGTTGGAGGCCCCGGACCCGCTCCCTTCGCTCGACCTCGCTGACTCGTGCGCGGACGTTTCCGTCGCACCGAGCCCGAGGACATCGAACGCCACGTAGATCACCGGGATCTCCGCGCGGATGGCGGCCGACGGGTTCTTCCGGCCGAGCCGCGCCTGGAGGGCGATGAACGGCAGGACCGTCCCGTCGCGGTAGGCGAGGATCTCGCCGTCGAGGATGCCGTCCCAGGTCAGCGACTGGGCGCCGTCGACCACTTCCGGAAACTGGTTGCCGATCTCGTGGAGGTCGCGCGAGAAGAGCCGGACCTCGGATCCGTGACGGTGGAGCTGGGCCCGGATCCCGTCGTACTTGTCCTCGACCCAGACGGGCACGCCCAGCCGTTTGACGATGTCGGCGGCATCCTCCGCCGGCGAAGCGAGCATGAACTTGATGGGGTTGAAGAGAGCCAGGCTGGCCTCGTCCAGGCGCCCGTCCCGGGCCAGTTCGGCGGTCCGGCCGATGTCACCGGTGAGCATGCCCGCCCACTTCACGTCGTCCAGCGGCCGGTCAAACGCCTTGGCGATCGCCGCCTCCACGAGGCCCTCGCGCAACCCGATCCGAAGCTCGCCGGACAGGACCTTCACGAGGTACTTCGCGGTCAGCGGGTCCGCCCGGGACAGCAGCTCCCGGAAGATCCCGGCCTTCGCCGCGGGGCCGGACGCGGCCTCGATCGCCGCGTACGCGGCTGCGACCTCCGGCAAGGTCGGCGAGACGAACGGGTCCGGATGGTGCCCGGCGTCGGCGAGGACGTCCTCCACGGCACGACCCAGGTCGGACGACCGGTCATACGCTTCTCCGAGGGCCGCCCGGGATACGCCCGCTAGGTCCGTGACGGTCGTCGCGATCGCCGCCCAGCCCAGACCGGCGGCGCGCTGGTCGGCCTCGGCGAACGGTCGCCCGGTCAGGAACACGACCGCGATCGGCAGCTCGTCGGCGGTCAGGCTCGCCAGGTAATCCGCGAGCAGCGTCGTCTTCTCGGAGGTCCGGGTCGTGGCGGCGACGCGCTCGGCGACCTCGCTCCAGCGACGCATGGCGGCGATGGTATACCGTCCTTCCGATGGCCCCCCGACGCTGGTTTCCCGACGCTTTGACGGGCGAGCGCGTCGAGCTCCGGCCGCACGTCGCGGAGAACATCCGGGCGTTCCAGCGGTGGTATGCCGACCCGGAGGTCGTGCGGCTGACGCGCTACCAGGACGGGCCGATGCGGCGCGACGAGATCGATCGATTCTTCGCCGCGCGAGCGCTGGGTTCGGACTCGCTGGCGATGGCCATTCACGTCCACGACACCGGCCGGTTGATCGGCACGTGCGCGCTCTCTCAGCTCGACAGCGACAACGGGTCCGCCTTGTTCCACATCACGATCGGCGAGAAGGACGCGTGGGGCCAGGGCTTCGGGACCGAGGCGACGCGGCTGATGGTCGACCACGCGTTCCGCAACCTCAATCTCCATCGCGTCGCGCTGACCGTCTTCGCGTTCAACGAGCGGGCGATCCGCTCCTACCAGTCGGTCGGGTTCGTCGTCGAGGGCCGCGCCCGGGAGGCGATCTGGCGCGAGGCGCGCTGGTGGGACGAGATCTCGATGAGCCTGCTCGATTCGGAATGGGCGGCCGTCAATGGCCGGCCGGTGCCCGCCGGTGCCGCGGTCCGCGGCGACGACCAGCTGCCGCCGATCCGGATCGGCCGGCGACGCGGTGTCATGGCGAGCCTGTTGGGCCGTCGCGCGTGAGCGCGTCCGCGGGCGACGCGACGTGACCACCGCGGGCCCTGCCGCGGACCGCGCCCGCGCCGACGTCCGCGAGCTGATCAACGCGAAGGGCCACGTGACGGACAACGCGCGGGCGGCCGTCGCACGGCTGGACGCGGCGTTCGCGGCCGGCGACCTGCACCGGACGCCGGAGCTGATGCTGTTCCTCGCCGACCTCGCGCCTGCGCTCGAGCAGGCCGAGGGTCAGAAGCTGGGTGGCAAGAGCGCCGAAGCGGCCCGATTCATCCTCCGGGCGATCGACCGGGAGCTCGACGAGGCGTAGGTCGTCGAGCCGTTGGGCGACGAGGCGTCCGTCGTCGAGCCGTTCGGCGACGAGGCGTCCGTCGTCGAAGGTGAGCCGACGCGAGCGAGGCACCGGCCGCGGGGCTCCGGGGCGATTCCGGAGTTCGGATTCCGGGATGCAACCCGTGGTGGCGTTCCGAGGCGATCGGTCGCCGGACCTTCCCGAAACGAGCGGCGCGGTTTGCGTTTCGGAACGATCCGGCCGGCCGCGGCGCGCAACGCCACTCCCGCTTGCGTGCCGGAAGGTTGCTCACCGGGTCCGACCGGTGCGGTGCGCAACGCCACTCCCGCGTGCGTCCCGGAAGATTGCTCACGGCCCGCGTGCGGCGGCGGGGCGCAATGCCACTGCCCCGTTCAGGCAGCGGCGCGTCGATCCAGGACGATCGCCCCGCCTTTCAGGACGACGGCCGGCCGTTCCAGGGCCATGACGTCAGCGAGCGGGTCGCCGTCGACCGCGACGATGTCGGCGAACCGGCCCTGCGCGAGGGAGCCCACGCGGTCGGCCCAGCCGAGGCACTCCGCGGCGACGACGGTCGCCGATCGGATCGCCGCGATCGGCGTCATTCCGCAGCGGGTGTACCAGCCGAACTGCCGCGCGTTCAGGCCATGCGGATAGACGCCGCTGTCGGTCCCGAAGACGACCCGGACGCCGGCCTCGATCGCGCTCCGGAGGACCGCCTCCGCCGCGACCTGCGAGTCCTCGAGCTTCCGCATCGTCTCGGCGGGCCAGCCCTCGATCGCCCCGTGCTCCAGGGCCCACTCGCCGTCGTAGAGGTCGGCCGTGTAGAACGTGCCGGTGTCGGCGAGCATGGCAATCGCCTCACCATCCAGATACGAGCCGTGCTCGACGGACCGCGCTCCAGCCCGAATCGCCCGCTTCGCGCCTTCGGCGCCGTGGGCGTGGACCGCGACGAACGCGTCGTACCAGCGGGCCTCCTCCACGGCGGCCCGGATCTCGTCCTCCCCCAGCTCGGGCGCGCCGGGGACGCCGCCTCGCGTCAGGACGGCACCGGTGCCGATGCACTTGATCACGGTCGCGCCGCCGATCAGGAGGCGCCGGACGCGCTCGCGGACGGCATCGACGCCGATCACCTCGCCGAACCTGAGGTCCTCGGGCAACGTGATGTCCCGGGCGAGCCCGACGACGGCACCGCCGCCCCAGGGTGCCGTGATGAACGCGCCGGCGCACTGCATCCGCGACCCGACCACATCCCCTCGTTCGATCGCATCGCGCAACGCGCAGTCCGCGAAGGCCCGGAACGAGCCGAGGTCGCGGACGGTCGTGAATCCCGCCTCCATCGTCTGTCGTGCATGTCGGACGCCGACGAGGACGTCCTCCGCGGCGGACGTCGTCGTCGACCGGACGAACGCGGTCTGCACGTCACCGACGAGGTGGGTGTGGGTGTCGATCAGCCCCGGCAGCACGGTCAGGGCGGAGAGGTCGACCACGATCGCATCGTCCGGCGCGCCGTCTGCCGCCGCGGCCTCCGCCGAGATCCGGCCGTCCGAGATGTGAAGGATCCGGTCGCGTCGCATCTCGCCGCTCTCGACGTCCAGCAGGCTTCCGCAGCGGACGGCGATGGGTCGCGCCGCGGGCGCGGCCGAGATCGTGACGGACATTGCGGCACTCTACGAGGCCGATCCGCCCGCGTGCTTGACGCTCGACGCACGGATCCGCGGCCCATCCCGACTAGCGTTGAGGGATCGGTTCTCCTGACGGATCGGTCACCGCGCGGCCTGCCAGCTCCGCGGCCAGAGGCACCACCACCGGGACGAGGTCGAGCTCCGCAGTCGCCGGACCAAGCTGCGGGTACGGCAACGATTCGACCGCCACCCGCACCCCTGTCGGCGTTTCGACCACGTGGGTGAGTCGTGTCCAGCTCCTGGGCGCGACTGCGACGGTCACCTCGATCGTGTGCCCGTCGACGACTCGGTAGCCGTTGAACTCCGCGGCGGTGAGCAGGTGGTTCTGGCTCACGACGTAGCCCACGACGACGAGCCCGACGGCGGCCGTGAGCGTGATCAATCGCGACCAGCGACGGCGTTGACGTCGGCCCGCTGGGCTGATCTCCCCCATCGAGCGCAACTCTCAGATCGGCCGACGGCGTCCGTCAAGAGCGGGAGCGCTTCAATGGTCGGTCCCGCGCTCCTCCATGGCAACGCCGGATCCGTCGGCGACGGTTCGCTCGCCGAGATCCGCGCCGAGCCGGATGGAGACGTTCTGGAAGTCCGCTGCCTTACCTGGCCCGAGCTCGGGCCACGGCAGCGTGTCGACCGTCACGCGAACGGCGAGCGGTGTCTCCACCACCTGTGCCACCCGGGTCCAGCTCTGCGGCGGGACCACGACCGTCACGACGATCGTCCGATCGTCGACCACGCGATAGCCCGCGATGCTCGTGCCGGGAACCGTCTCGTTCTGGGAGAGGAACCAGGCCGTCGACAACAGGACGACCGTCGCAAGCAGGACCCAGGCGCCAAGGCGGGGACGCTGCCGACGCGCCGCGGCGGTGATCTCGGTCATGTGCGTCACTCTGACGAGGCCGGTGGCCAGGGAGCCGGGGTTTCGGCCGTCGACCATGCCGTGTGGCCGTAGAATCGGCTCGCCCATCCCAACGACAGATCGGCCGCTCACCCCGCGGCTGCCCCGGAGGTCGACCCCGATGACCGACGTCAAGTTCGGAATCCTGCTCTGGAACCAGGCGACGAGCTGGAAGGACTACGCGACCTCCGTCCGGCGGCTCGACGAGCTCGGCTACGAGCACCTGTGGGCGTGGGACCACCTGTACGCGATCTTCGGCGACCCGTACCAGGACATCTTCGAGGGCTGGTCGAGCCTCGTCGCCGCCGCCGGCATGACGAAGCGGCTCCGGCTGGGCCTGCTGGTCGGTGCGAACACATTCCGGAACCCCGGTCTCGTCGCGAAGCTCGCGACCACCCTCGACCATGTGAGCGGCGGTCGGGCGATCCTCGGGATCGGCGGGGCGTGGATGGAGCCCGAGCATCGGGCCTACGGGATCGAGTTCGGCAGCGGCTTCGGGGAGCGGCTCACCTGGCTCGACGAGTCGGTCGGGGCGATGCGGGACATCCTCGACGGGAAGTCCGTGACGTCGGCGCCCGGCGGCCACTACCAGTTCGACGACCTCCGCCAGCACCCGCTGCCCATCCAGAAGCGGCTGCCGATCATGATCGGCGGCTCCGGCGAGAAGAAGACCCTGCGGACGGTCGCGAAGTACGCGGACATCTGGAACGCGATGGGCCCGCTGGACCTCATGCGCCACAAGATCGAAGTCCTTCGCGAGCATTGCGACGCCGTCGGTCGCGATCCGTCGGAGATCGAGTTCACCCTCGGGATCAAGGCGACGATCCGCGATTCCGAGGCGGAGGCCGACAAGGTCTGGAAGGCCGCGATGGAGCACAACCGGACGCCGATGGAGCGCGTCGCCGACGACTCGACCTTCTGGAACGGCACCGCGGAGCAGCTCGCCGAGAAGTTGGCGCCCTACATCGAGGCCGGGTTCGTCACGGTGATCTCGGAGCAGCCGGCGCCATACGACCAGGAGACGCTGGAGCGCCTGATCGGCGAGGTCAAGCCGCTGGTCGATCGGGAGGTTGCGGGCGCGGCTCGCTGAATTGGCCGCGTCAGAAGGTTCTGGGGTGGCCGGGGGTTCCGACGGCGCCGGGGGTTCCGACGGCGGCGAGGGTTCGGCCAGCGCGCGAAGGCCCGGCGGCGCCCCCGGCTCCGGCGATCCGACGGGCGGTCGAGGACGGTCCGTCGGGACCGCGGTCGGTCGGCTGTTCGTGGTGGTCGACACCGTCGAAGCTGCGGACGCCGCGCGGTCGGCCCTGGTGGCCGCCGGGATCGAACCGTCCGCGATCGACACCTACGCGGGCACCGAAGCGATCGGCGCCTTCGACCCGAGCGGCGGGCGGAGGGGCCTGCTGGGCCGGATCTATCGGATCTTCGAGTTCAGCTGGGCGGACCAGGCGCCGGACTTCGCCTGGTACGACGCCGCGATTCGCGAGGGTCGGGTGGTGATGAGCGTCCGGGTTCGCGGCCAGCGCCACGTCGCGCATGCGGCGCGCATCGCCGCGGAGCACGGCGGCCACTTCATGAACCATTTCGGCTGGTTCGAGACGCAGGAGCTCGCCCGCTGGAAAGGCCGCGAACCGGACGTGCCGGGGTTCCTCCGGCGATAGCCGAAGGAACCGGTGATCCGAAGGGGTGCAGGAACCGCTGGGTCAGACGGCTGCGCCTCGCCGGCCCGCGACCGCGCGATAGATCGCGACCACGATGATCGCGCCGACCACGGCCACGATGATGCTCGTGATGTTCAACCCGGTGACGTCGGCGATCCCGAGCACGCTGCCCGCGAGCCAGCCACCCACGACGGCGCCGACGATGCCGAGGACGATCGTGAGGATGACGCCTTCGCCGCCGCCCATGATCAGGTTCGTGATCCATCCTGCGATCGCACCCAGGATGATCCAAGCGATGATGCCCACGCTCTTGCCTCCTAGCGCAGAACGAGAGCCGACGCGTCAAGCCGACGCGAGCACCTCAGCGTTCACAACGGAGCGGAACGTACGACTTCGGTCGTGACGGGCTCGGTGCAGCCGGTGGGCGAGCCGTGGCAGTTCCATATCGCCGCTGGCTCGAACGGCGTTCTCCCGTTCCAGCGCCGGGTGCGGGAACCGGGTTGTCACCGAGGGTCAATGCGGCGTCTGCCTGGCCAGGGCGAGTGCGACGACGACGAGCACCAGGAACGAGACCGCCGCGACGAACGCGACCCACCGAATGGCCTGGTCGCGTCGCCGCGTGCTGAGCGGCTGCAGACCCTGCGGGCGGCTCCAGGTGTGCTCGAGGCCGCCGAGACCGAGGTCCCCCAGACCGAAGCCGCCGAACCGCGGAGCCACGGATAGGCGTGGCGACGCCGGCCCGGGCGCGTCGTCGAGCGCGGCTCCGGGCCAGCCCTGAAGGATCACCTCGTCGGCCGACACCTCGAGCGAGAGCTGGGCCTCCGGCGGCCCGTCGAACCGGAACTCTCGGGTCGCACCCTCGTCGAGCTCGTATTCGCGAGCCCACGGCTCGAGTCGCAATCGCGTCCGGGATCGGGCGGCGACGCGAAGCCGGATGGTGACGGTCTCATCCCGGCCGCGAG
>JBPYEM010000306.1:0-6949 GCA_051985205.1 Candidatus Limnocylindrales bacterium
GCTTGGCGAGGGCGCGGCCGAGATCCGAGCGGCGTCGGCCGCGGTCAGCGCTGCCGATCCGGCATGGGTCACGCTCGTCGCCCGCGGCACCTCGGACCACGCCGCGCTCCATCTCCGCTACCTGATCGAGACGGAGCTGGGGATTCCGGCCGGGCTCGCGGCACCGTCCGTGACGACCGTCTACGGCGCTCGGATCCACTGGCGTGGCGGTCTCGTGATCGCCGTCTCGCAGTCCGGACGATCGCCGGACCTCGTCGCCGTGGTCGAGGCGGCTCGGGCCGACGGGGCATTGACGGTCGCGATCGCCAACGATCCTGGTTCGCCCCTGGCAGCGGCGGCCGACTACGTCATCGACTGTCGGGCAGGCGAGGAGCGGGCGGTCGCCGCGACGAAGTCGTACGTGGCCCAGCTCGCGGCTGGCGCCGCTCTCGTCGCGGCGCTGCGACCGGCGGGCGCGATCGCGGCGGCGCTGCCCGCGATGCCGGATGTGCTGGCGGCATCGCTCGAGGCCGCTGAGAGCGGGGTTCACGACGGCGCGGAGATCGTCGTGGAGTTCGCCGAGAGCGAACGCTCGATCGTCATCTCCCGCGGGTACGACTACCCGACCGCGCTCGAAACCGCACTCAAGCTCAAGGAGACGGGCCGGCTGTTCGCCGAGGGCTACTCGTCGGCCGATTTCAGCCACGGGCCGAAGGTCCTCAGCGGTGCCGACATCCCGGTGCTCGCGATCCGGCCCGCCGAGCCGATGGGTGAGGCGGTCGACGAGGGCATCGAGACGGCCCGCGCGGCGGGCGGCCGGCCGTGGGTCGTTGCGACGTCGAACGGCACCGTCGGTCCCGGAGCGGGCGACGAGGAGCGGACCGTCCGTCTTCCGTTGCCGGCCGATCTCCCCGCCGGGCTCGCCCCGCTGGCGACGATCCTCCCCGGCCAGCTCCTCGCCGAGGCGGTGGCCCGGCGACGAGGCTACGACCCCGACGCTCCGCCCGGGCTGGACAAGGTGACGCTGACGCGCTGACGTGTCGGTTACTCCTCGAGCGCGGCGCGCGGCTCCGCGCCGGAAGGCCGCGCGGCCCACCCGCGGTCGGGCACGATACCCGCCATGCCGATCGCCGCGATCCTGCCGTTCTTCTCGACCCTCCTCGGCGGGCTCGCCGCGCTCCATTTCCACCATCGGCTCCACCCGTTCATGGCATTCGCCTCGGGTGTCCTCGTCGCCACGGCCGTGGCGGATCTCCTGCCCGAGGCCCAGCTCCTCGTCGGCCAGGAGCGCGGGCTGGAGGTCGGCGTCGCGGCGCTCGCGGGCTACCTGGTGTTCACGCTGATCGAGTCGTTCATCCACCAGCAGAGCTTCGAGCACGGCCACGTCCATGACGAGGACGGCCTGCCCCAGTTGGAGCGTGCCGGCGATGAGCCGCCGGCGCAGGGCCTCCTCGCGGTGCTGCCGCCGGCGAGCCTCCTGGTGCACAGCACCCTCGACGGTCTCGCGATCGGGCTGGCGTTCCAGGCCGGGGCGTCGATCGGGCTGATCGTCCTGCTCGCCGTCCTCGCCCACGACTTCGCGGACGGAATGAACGTGGTGACACTCGCACTGGACGCCGCCCGCGGCCGAGGCTTCGCGGTGGTCTTCCTGATCCTCGACGCCCTGGCACCGCTCGTGGGTGCCGCGCTGAGCTTCGTCATCGCGATCCCGGACGTCGCACTCGGGCTGTTGATCGCGTGGTTCGCCGGGGTGTTCATCGCGATCGGAGCGAGCCACCTCCTGCCCGAGTCGCAGCACGAGCAACCCGCGCGCGGCCCGCTCCTCGTGGGGCTCTCCGCGATCGGCGCAGGGCTGGTCCTGGTGATCCGGGCGAACGCGGGATAGCGAGTCGGTCGACGTCGCGTCCGCGGCGGCGGCCCGCAGCCGCCGGGTCGCGGCGGGCCGCAGCCGCTACTGCTGGTAGTGCTCCACGACGTCCGCTGAGCGGGCCGCGGCCTCGCCCGGATCCAGACCGGCAGCCCGGCGCGCCTCACGCTGGTGGAGGAGGTCGTAGCAGCGATCCAGCTCGACCTTGATGGAGTCGAGCCGCTCGTGCTCCTCGGCCGTCAGGCCGTGGCCGTCGCCGGCGTGCTCCCAGAGCCGCTCTTCCTCATCCGACAGGGCATTGATCCGGCCGAAGATGTCACCGTCGATCATGGCTGCCTCCTCGCCGGATCGTACGCCGGGAATCGCCGAGCCCGCTCCCGGCGGACCGGGGGCGGGCTCGCGACGCTCCGACGCGTGTCGAACGTCAGGACTTGCCGAGGATCTTGTCCGCCTTGCGGTCGATCTTCCTCTCCTCGGCCGTGGTCAGATGGCCCTTCTCGACCTGCTGCGAAGCACGAGCCTTCGCGTTGCGGGCGTGCGACTTGTCCGGCATCGGGTACTTGTGCTCGTCGGGCAGGCCGAACTTCGAGTCCGGGAGCTTGTCGCGCTGCTTCTCCGTGAGTGTCGCCATGAAGCACCTCCGTGGTCCCTCAGGTGTACCGGTCCGGCGATCAGAGGCGCGTCGGCGGCGGTCGGTCCGGGCCGTTGCACGCGGGTTGCGAAATCCCGACCCGTTCAGCCCTTGCCGCGGGCGGCCTCCTCGGACTTGGCGTCGTCTTCCGTCGAGCCATGCAGGAACGCCGTGAGGGCCACGGCGAGGACCGCGCCGATCGCCGGCCCGATGACGTAGACCAAGAGATCCGCGAGATGGCCGGCGACGACGGCTGGGCCGATCGATCGGGCGGGGTTCATCGACGCGCCCTCGATCGGGAGCGCGATCAGGCCACACAAGGCGATCGTCGCGCCGACGGCGAGCGCGGCATTCGTGCCGACGACACGGAACCGGTCCGCCGTTCCGAGGATCACGGTCACGAGGAGGAGCGTCAGGATCGCCTCGAGCGCGATGGCGCCCGGGACGTCGACGACTTTCGGCCGGCTGACGGCTTCGTCGATCGCCGTGCCGAAGATGACGCGGAGGATGGCGGCCGCGACGGTCGCACCGACGACCTGCGCGAGCCAGTAGGGGACGACCCAGGACGCCGGTACGAGCCGCTTGAGACCGAATGCGAGCGTCACGGCGGGGTTGAAATGGGCGCCGGACGTGTCGCCGATCGAGTAGATCAGGGCGGCGACCATCAGCGCCGGAGCGATCGCCCGGGCCGCGGTGCCGACCGCATCGTGGCTCACGGCGGCCATCACGTCGCCGCCCGCGGCGGCGAACACGAGGGCGAAGGTCCCGAACGCCTCGGCGGTCAGGCGCCGCGGCCAATCGGCGAGCCGATCGCCATCGACCGGGTCCGGCCCAACCGGCTCTGAGGTTCGCTGCGCCCGTTCCACCACCGGCGGATCGTGCGCCGCGAGTACCCATCGCAGCGACCGCGGTGGCCGTCCGGCCGTATCAGGCTCGTGGCACCCGCCGATCCGCGCCGCTCGCCACGCGGCTTGGGTGATCGCCAACAAGATGCGGTGGACCGGCGCGGATGCGCGTGCCGGCCCGGATGGGAGCGCTCGTCAGGCGCCCTGGAGCACCTCGTGGAGGCTCTCGGCGACGAGGCCGTGGGCCTCGCGATGAACGCGCACCGCCGACTCGCGGTCCGGCGCGTCGACGAGGCAGAAGACCTTGCCGCCGGCCTCGTCGACCCAGTAGTGGCGGTAGTTCACGCCGTACGAGGTCTGGGTCCTGAGGTCCGCCTCATGGGCGCCGGCGACGGCGTCGGCGGTGACGCCGGGGATGTCATGGATGTCGAGGTAGGTGGGCATGCGGCTGATCGCTCCTTGGTGGTCGGGAAACGTGGATGAGGGCCCTCAGGCGCGGTACGCGGAGCGGCAGTCCCCTGGTTTCGAGTCCCCTGACGTTCCGGGCACGTGACGCCCGCCGGTCCGTCCCCCGCGGCGGACTGGTTCGGTCGTCCTGACGACATCCGTCCATGCCGATCGACCACCGACGTCGGTTGGAGGATCGCCCGACCGGTCATACGTTCTCGGGATCGAACATCGCATGGCGCTCGTCCTTCCGAGGAGGGCGGTCAGGAGGACCAACCCCGTGCTCGCCCCGCTCGCGGATCCGGAGAACACTCACTCCGGGATGGCGCTGGAGCTCATCGCCGACCAGAAGCCGTACCCGGCATCGGCGGACCCGAAGCGCTTCACCGAGATCGTCGAACCAAGCATCACCCGCCGCCGGGCCGCCGGTGCGACCAGCGTCGCGCTCGGCGCCCTCGTGATCGGCCTCGTCGTCGCCGCGAAGGTCGCCGCATGATCTCGGCGGCCCAGCACCCGCTCCTGCGTCCGCTCTCCCGGCCAGATCGTCTGACGCCGGACCCGCGACCGCGGCCCACGGCGACGACCAACCGCGACGAGGCGACCGGCATCCAGCTGCGTCACCTCGCGCAGCTCGTGTTCCTCGGCGCCGTCTGGGGCGGTGCGTTCCTCTTCCTTCGCGTCGCGGGGCGGGAGCTCGGACCCGTCTGGGCTGCGGAGATCCGGATTGCGATCGGCGCCGCGATCCTGGCGCTGATCGCGGGACGCCGGACGTGGGCCGTCGTCCGGCACGACGTCCTGGCCTTTGCCGTCGTTGGCGCGACGTTCTCCGCGATTCCCTTCACCCTGATCGCGATTGCCACGCTGACCCTGCCAACGGGATTCGCTGCTGTCCTGAACGCCGCCACGCCGCTCTTCACGGCGGCACTCGGCGTGATCTGGCTTGGCCAGTCGCTCTCGAACCGGCTCGCGGCGGGGCTTGCGGTCGGCCTGACCGCAGTGCTCCTGCTGGTCGGCTGGTCGCCGCTGCCGATGAGCATGACCGTGGTCGTCGCCGTCGCCGCGGCCGTCGGTGCCGCCCTGAGCTATGCGTTCGCCGGAACGTACGTCCGCCGCCGGCTGCCGGACGTGGGTGGCCTCGAGCTCGCAACGGCACAGCTGACGATCGCCGCGGTGCTCCTCCTGCCCGTGGCCCTCGCGACCGGTGCGCCCGGCCGGCCGTCGTTCGACGGGATCGTCGCCCTCATCGCGGTTGGGACGTTGTCGACCGCGATTCCCTGGCCGATCTTCCAGCGGCTCCTGAGGCAGACGACGCCGACGATCGCCAGCACGGTGACGTTCGTCGTGCCGGCCTTCGCGATGACGTGGGGGGCGATCGCGCTCGGCGAGCCGATCGGAACGGAGCTCGTCGTCGGGTTCGGTCTCGTCATCGTCAGCCTGGCGCTCGTGACCGGGATCCGGTTCAGGGTTCCGCGCCCGGCGCTGCCGAGCCGGCTGGATCGACCCGTTCCTCGCTACGGGGCGTCGCGGAGCTGAGATCCGCCGACGGGCGGCTGGGCCTCGCGCTCGAGGAGCGCCCGCCGTCAGGCCCGAGGGTCAACGGTTCGTGTCGATGACGCAGAAGCGGTTGCCCTCCGGGTCGGCCATGATCACGTAGTCCGCGTCGGCCGGTCGCTTGTCCCACTGGATCTCGGTCGCGCCGAGGCCCGTCAAGCGCGCGACCTCCGCCGCCTGGTCCGCGGCATAGAGGTCGAGGTGGATCCGGGGCGGGACCTGGACCTCGGATCGGACCCGGTCCAGCGAGATGTTCGGGCCGTTCCGGTCGGGCGGATAGAGCAAGGCGAACGTGTCGTCGTCGCCCTCTCTCGCGAGATACCCGAGGGCGGCGGTCCAGAACGCCTTCTGGCGGTCGAGGTCGTCCACGCGGATGACGATCGAGCCGATCCTGAGCGCTGCCATGCCGGCAGCCTAGCGCGGCTTCGGCTGGACGACGGCAAGCACGTTGCCGCTCGGATCGACGAACCAGGCGGCCCACGAATGGCCCATGTCCGCGATCCCGTCCGTCGTCACCGGGTCTGGCTCCGCGTACTCCTCGATCCGGACGCCGCGCTCTCGCAGCTCGGCGACCGCGGCCTGGATGTCGGGCACGCGAAACGCGCACTGGGTCTGCGTGTCCCTCGTCCCGACCGTGCTCCGCGACAGGACGACCTGCGAGCCGTTGCCGGCACGGAAGACGAGACGGTCGTCCGGATCCTCGCGAGCGAGCTCCAGCCCGAGCGTCCCGCCGTAGAAGGCGCGGCTCGCCTCGAGATCGCGCGACAGCAGGATCGGGAAGATGACGGCGTCGTTGAGGATGCCCACGGAGACCTCCGGCAGGATGAAGGCGGCGGCAACCGCCGTCCGGACGATTCTCGGGCAATCGGACTGCCGGCCGCTGTTCCTGACGCTGGAGGACGCCGAGAACCCCTCCTGATCTCTGTCAGAGCCAGCGTCGGACCCGGCGCGTGTAGTCCGCGTACGCCGGTCCGAAGCGCTACCGGAGGTACCGCTCCTCGGGGCGGATTGCGCCCCAGAAGATGAGGACGATCGCGACCGGGAAGAGCGCCAGCCCCCAGACGGTCGGCGCGAGAAGCGCCAACCCCAGGTAGAGCGCCAGCAGGCCGACGTACAGCGGGTTGCGGGAGCGCCGGAACGGTCCCGCCTCGATCAGCGCGTTCGTCGGCTCGCCCGGCAGCAGGCCCGTGTCGTGACGCACGAACAGCCAGAGCGCCCAGCCATTCCATCCCATGAAGAACAGGACGAGCGCCCAGCCGAGTGGGACCCGCCACTGGCCGAGGTCGACCGGGTCACCGCGCGAGAGCGTGGCGAGCCAGGCGACGAGCAGGGGAGCGCCGATCGCTACGGGTGGCCACAGCCGGAAGCTGACGGTATCCGTCGACCGCGCCGCGGGCCGGGCCCGGTCGCTCAGTCGACGTACTCGAGTGGCGTCACCGTGAAGTCGTCCGGCAGCTTCACCCCGGTGGCGTGGTTGGGGCAGTAGCCGTACGGGACCTTCTCCAGGTACTGCTGGTGGTATTCCTCGGCGAAGTAGAACGGCGGCGCCGGCGGGCCGACGATCTCCGTCGTGATCGCGCCGTAGCCGGCGGCCGAGAGCTGGCGCTGGTAGGCGTCACGACTGGCCTC
>JBPYEM010000307.1:0-3378 GCA_051985205.1 Candidatus Limnocylindrales bacterium
CCCGCTAGCCCGGCACGAGCCGGAGGATCCGGCCGGTCGTCCCCGTGGGGCCCAGATTGCCGCGGACGCCCACGAGGAGCTCACCGTCCGCCTCCTCGCCCATTCCGCTGACGAAGACGTCGACCCGCGGCTGGCCGCCGACGAACAGCCGCTTCCATGGCCAGATGGCGCCGGCGTCCGGCGACGGGTCCGCGACGAGCAGGGAGCCGTTCGGGACGGGCGTGTCGCCCGTCCAGTCCCGGCTCAGGTCCGCGAAGACATACCGACCCACCAGTGACGGGATCGCGTAGCCGCGGTACACGTAGCCACCGACAACCGCGATGCCGACGTCCTTGTGGCTGTACTCGACGACCGGGTCGACGAGCGGCTCGCCGCCCGGGCCCGTGGACGGGCAGCCGGTCGTGTCGGCCAGAGGCTGGGCGAGGTCGAGACAGTGGCGTCCCTCGCGGATCCGCCAGCCGTAGTTCGCGCCGCCGACGACGGCGTCGACCTCCTCGTACCGGCCGAAGCCGACGTCACTGACCAGCAGCCGACGACCGCCCGTCGGCTCCCACGAGAGGCGCCATGGGTTCCGGAAGCCCCAGGCGTACAGCTCCGGCCGGACCGGGCCGGTCGTCCCGGCTCGCGTCCGTGCGGATGCGGCCGCCCCGCCGTCCGCGAACGGGTTGTCGGCCGGGATCCCGTACGGCCGGCCGGCCGACGGACGGTCGACGTCGATCCGGATGATCTTGCCGTTCAGCTTCGCGAGGTCCTGGGCATTGCCGTCCGGCGAGTGGCCCGGGCTGGCGTCGCCGGCGCCACCGCCATCGCCCGCCCCGAGATACAGCATCCCGTCCGGCCCGAACCCGAGTGCGCCGCCGCTGTGGTTCGGCTGCGGCTGACCGAACTCCAGGAGGACCTTCTCGCTGGCCGGATCGACGCGGTCCGGGTTCGACCGATCGACATGGAACTCGCTCAACCGGTCCGTGTGGTCGTCGCCGCTGGCCTTGGGCGCGACGCTGCGATAGACGAAGAGCCGGCCGTTGGTCGCGAAGTCCGGGTGGAACGCGAGCCCGAGGAGTCCGCGCTCGTCATACGAGGGATCCAGCTTGACGACGGAGGACGTGACGTCGAGGAACGGCGCCGGCAGGAGCCGCCCGTCGCGGAGGATCCGGATCACGCCCGGCTGGTCGAGGACGAACTCCCGGCCGGAACCGTCCGGCGGCGTAACGATGCCGACCGGTCCGACCAGGCCTTCGGCGACCGGCAGGAGGTCGACCCTGGTCGGGTCGACCGGGGGCCCTTCGGGTGGCGGCGTCGGTCGGACGAACGGCGTCGGGCTCGCGGCGACCGCCGACGCCGGGGCCGACGCCCCCGGCGCTGCCGCGGCTGGGGCCGACGATGGCGACGGCGTCGCCGTCGACTGACAGGCCGCGACCAGGGCAAGGGCGGCGAGGACCGCCGCGGCACGGCGTCTCGACTGAGCGGCGATCGTGGTGCGACTCGGTTCCCTCACCGACCCGGGAATACCCGCCGGGCCGGCGGCCGGTTCAAGTGGCCGGCCGGTTCAACCGTCCCAGCCGTTTCATCCGGGTTCAGCCGGGAGGCGTCTCGCTCGTCGCGGCACGCGAGGCGAACCGCCGCCGACCGAGGACCGTGCCCCCCAGGTAGGCGAGCGCCAGGAGCCCGAGCAGGGCCGTCGGAGCAGGCGCCCCGGTCCTCGTGACCGCGTCGGTCGGGGGCAGGGCGGCCGCCTCGACGACGACGCTCGCCGTCATGTCCGGGTGGATCTTGCAGTGGTAGCCGAAGGTACCCGCGGTCGAGAAGAGCACGGACTTCGAGGTCCCGTTCGCGATCGTGCCGGTGTCGAACGAGCCGTCGTCCGCCGTGGCCGTGTGGCTGCGGGCGTCCGAGTTCGACCAGGTCACGGTGTCGCCAACGTGGACCGTGACGGTCTGCGGAGCGAACGCGAAGCCGGCAATGTCGACGCCGGTGTTCGCCGCGCTGGTCATGGGCGCCAGCGCGAGCGCGGCGACGAGCACGGCCGTCGCGACCGTGAAGCGGAGCAGCCGGGTCCGGACCATCTCACCCTCCTCGGATCGGTTCATCGGACCGTACGCGTCGATGGCTCGCGCCGGATTGGCGGGACCCCCAGCCGCGACCGTGACGCGGGTATATCCTCGCCGCCCATGGCCACGGTCCGTCAGCCCGACACGCTGTCGCGCGAGCACGCCCGGGAGCTCGTCCGCGCCTGGGACGGCCGGCCGGGCGCGCTCGGCAGCCTGCTCGGCCGGGTCAGCAGCGTCGACCAGGTCGGTGTCGAGGAGCGGGTCGACAGCCTGAAGAAGCGGTCGATCAAGCGCCAGTCGAAGCTGTGGGCTCTCGACCTCGCGATCCGGATGATGGATCTGACGACGCTCGAGGGACGCGACACGCCGGGCAAGGTCCGGGCACTCTGCGCTAAGGGCGTTCATCCGCTGCCGGGGGATCCCACGATCCCGTCCGTCGCGGCGATCTGCGTCTACCCGGCGCTCGTCGAGGACGCCAAGGAGGCACTCGCCGGATCGACGGTGAAGGTCGCCTCCGTCGCGACAGCGTTTCCGTCGGGCCAGACGTTCCGGGAGATCAAGATCGCCGAGACGCGAGCGGCCGCCGATGCGGGTGCCGACGAGATCGACATGGTCATCGACCGGAACGCGTTCCTGCGCGGCGACTACCTCACGGTCTTCGAGGAGATCGTCGACGTGAAGGAGGCGTGCGGCGAGGCGCATCTCAAGGTGATCCTCGAGACCGGCGAGCTGGAGACGTACGACAACGTCCGGCGGGCGAGCGTCCTGGCAATGGCCGCCGGCGCGGACTTCATCAAGACCTCGACCGGCAAGGTGACGCCGGCGGCGACGCTGCCGGTGACCCTGGTGATGCTCGAGGCGATCCGCGATTTCGAACGGCAGACCGGTCGGCTCGTGGGCATGAAGCCAGCGGGCGGCATCCGCGTCGCCAAGGAGGCGATCCAGTACCTCGTGGTCCTCTACGAGACCCTGGGGCCGCGCTGGATGACGCCGGATCTGTTCCGCTTCGGGGCGTCGTCGCTCCTGAACGACGTCCTGATGCAGATCCAGAAGGAACGGACCGGCCGCTACCAGGGACCGGACCACTTCACGATCGACTGATGGCCGCCGGCCCCACCGCGCACCCCGCGGCCTTCCCGATCCCCGCGCCCAGCCGCCTGACTCCCGGGCTGGCGGTCCGGCATCTGCGACGACCAGCCGACTATCCCGCGATGAACGCGATCGCGAACGCGATGCGTGCGCGCGTCGGCGACACGTACACGACCACGGACGATCAGATGGCGGCCTACTACGACGGCGCGGACCGCTTCGACCCGGACCGGGACGTTGC